>NZ_CP094351.1:0-120000 GCF_022807995.1 Pseudomonas orientalis
GATATCCGTGTCAGTGGAACTTTGGCAGCAGTGCGTGGAGCTTTTGCGCGATGAGCTGCCTGCCCAGCAATTCAACACCTGGATCCGTCCGCTACAGGTCGAAGCCGAAGGCGACGAGTTGCGTGTCTACGCGCCCAATCGTTTTGTTCTCGACTGGGTCAACGAGAAGTACCTGAGCCGCGTTCTCGAATTGCTCGACGAACACGGTAACGGCATCGCGCCCGTGCTTTCCTTATTAATAGGCAGCAAACGCAGTTCTGCACCTCGCGCTGCCCCGAACGCGCCATTGGCCGCAGCTGCATCGCAGTCCCAGGCCGCACCGGTTGCTGCAGCGCCTGCGGCGACGCCCGCAAAATCGTCTGCGCCTAAAAATGCACCCGAGAACGAAGAACCGTCCCGTGACAGCTTCGACCCCATGGCTGGCGCCAGCTCTCAACAAGCTCCGGTTCGTGCTGAACAGCGCACTGTGCAGGTGGAAGGCGCGCTCAAGCACACCAGCTACCTGAACCGGACCTTTACCTTCGAGAATTTTGTCGAAGGCAAGTCCAACCAGCTGGCCCGGGCGGCCGCCTGGCAAGTGGCCGACAACCCCAAGCACGGTTACAACCCGCTCTTCCTTTATGGCGGCGTCGGCTTGGGTAAAACCCACTTGATGCACGCGGTGGGTAACCACCTGTTGAAGAAGAACCCGAATGCCAAGGTGGTCTACCTGCACTCGGAGCGCTTCGTGGCGGACATGGTCAAGGCCCTGCAACTCAACGCCATCAACGAGTTCAAGCGTTTCTATCGCTCCGTTGATGCATTGTTGATCGATGACATTCAATTCTTCGCGCGCAAGGAACGTTCCCAGGAAGAGTTTTTCCACACGTTTAACGCTCTGCTCGAAGGTGGACAGCAGGTCATCCTCACCAGTGACCGTTATCCAAAGGAAATCGAAGGTCTCGAGGAGCGCTTGAAGTCGCGCTTCGGTTGGGGTCTGACTGTTGCCGTTGAGCCACCCGAGCTGGAAACCCGCGTCGCGATCCTGATGAAGAAGGCCGACCAGGCCAAGGTCGATCTGCCCCACGACGCCGCGTTCTTCATTGCCCAACGTATTCGTTCCAACGTGCGTGAGCTGGAAGGTGCACTCAAGCGGGTCATTGCGCACTCGCACTTCATGGGGCGCGACATCACCATCGAGCTGATTCGCGAATCCCTGAAAGACTTGCTGGCGCTGCAGGACAAACTGGTGAGTGTGGATAACATCCAGCGCACCGTTGCCGAGTACTACAAGATCAAGATTTCCGACCTGCTGTCCAAACGCCGTTCGCGCTCGGTAGCGCGCCCGCGCCAGGTGGCCATGGCCCTCTCCAAGGAGCTGACCAACCACAGCCTGCCGGAAATCGGTGATGTGTTCGGCGGTCGCGACCACACCACGGTTTTGCACGCGTGCCGCAAGATCAACGAACTTAAGGAATCCGACGCGGATATTCGCGAGGACTACAAGAACCTGCTGCGTACACTGACTACCTGATGACACCAGCGCAGCTTATTAAGGCAAGGGACTAGACCATGCATTTCACCATTCAACGCGAAGCCCTGTTGAAACCCCTGCAACTGGTCGCAGGCGTCGTCGAGCGCCGACAGACCTTGCCGGTGCTTTCCAACGTATTACTGGTGGTCGAAGGCCAGCAGTTGTCCCTGACCGGTACCGACCTGGAAGTCGAACTGGTTGGCCGCGTGCAGCTCGAAGAGCCCGCCGAACCTGGCGAGATCACCGTGCCGGCGCGCAAGCTGATGGATATCTGCAAGAGCCTGCCGAACGACGCGCTGATCGACATCAAGGTCGATGAATCGAAACTGGTTGTCAAAGCCGGTCGCAGCCGTTTCACCCTCTCCACCTTGCCGGCCAACGATTTTCCGACGGTGGAAGAAGGTCCGGGTTCGCTGACCTGCAGCCTGGAGCAGAGCAAGCTGCGTCGCTTGATCGAGCGCACCAGCTTCGCCATGGCCCAGCAGGACGTGCGTTACTACCTCAATGGCATGCTGTTGGAGGTGTCCGAAGGCATCATCCGTGCGGTCGCCACCGACGGTCACCGTCTGGCGATGTGCTCGATGCGCGCCGATATCGGCCAGCCGGATCGTCACCAGGTCATCGTGCCGCGTAAAGGTATCCTGGAGTTGGCGCGCTTGCTCACTGAGCCGGATGGCAACGTCAGCATCGTTCTGGGTCAGCATCATATCCGCGCGACCACCGGCGAATTCACCTTCACTTCCAAGCTGGTCGACGGCAAGTTTCCCGATTACGAGCGCGTGTTGCCTAAAGGTGGCGACAAACTGGTACTCGGTGATCGCCAGGCCCTGCGTGAAGCGTTCAGCCGTACCGCCATTCTCTCTAACGAAAAATACCGGGGTATTCGCCTGCAGCTGGCTAATGGTCAGTTGAAAATCCAGGCGAACAACCCGGAACAGGAAGAAGCGGAAGAAGAAGTCGGCGTTGACTACAACGGCGGCAACCTGGAAATCGGCTTTAACGTGAGCTACCTGCTGGACGTACTGGGCGTGATGACCACCGAGCAGGTTCGCCTGATTCTGTCGGACTCCAACAGCAGCGCACTGGTACAAGAATCCGATAACGACGACTCGGCTTACGTTGTTATGCCGATGCGTCTGTAATCATGCTCAGCAGAAGCTAGATGTCCCTCAGTCGCGTCTCGGTCACCGCGGTGCGCAATCTGCACCCGGTGACCTTCTCCCCTTCCCCTCGCATCAACATTCTCCATGGCGCCAACGGCAGTGGCAAAACCAGCGTGCTGGAAGCCATCCACTTGCTGGGGCTCGCCCGTTCCTTTCGTAGTGCCCGCCTGTTACCGGTGATCCAATACGAGCAGCTGGCATGCACGGTATTTGGCCAGGTTGAATTGGCCGAAGGTGGGCACAGCGCCCTGGGGATATCTCGTGATCGCAGCGGGGAGTTTCAGATTCGCATCGATGGGCAAAATGCGCGCAGTGCAGCGCAGCTGGCGGAAATCCTGCCGTTGCAATTGATCAACCCCGACAGCTTTCGCTTGTTGGAAGGCGCACCAAAAATCCGCAGACAATTCCTCGACTGGGGAGTGTTCCACGTGGAACCACGGTTCATGGCCACGTGGCAGCGCCTGCAGAAGGCCCTGCGGCAGCGGAACTCGTGGCTGCGGCATGGTACACTTGACGCCGCTTCACAAGCGGCCTGGGACCGGGAGCTGTGCCTGGCCAGCGACGAAATAGATGAATACCGCCGTGCCTATATCAAAGCCTTGAAACCAGTCTTTGAGCAGACCTTGAGCGAGCTGTTGGACCTCGAGGGGCTGACGCTGAGTTATTACCGCGGTTGGGACAAGGAACGCGAGCTGAATGCAGTGCTTGCGACCTCCCTGCAGCGTGACCAGCAAATTGGCCACACCCAGGCCGGACCTCAACGCGCTGATTTGCGCCTTAGATTAGGCGCTCACAATGCTGCGGATATCTTGTCCCGCGGCCAGCAGAAGTTGGTGGTGTGTGCATTGCGTATTGCGCAGGGGCATCTGGTCAGCCAGGCCCGACGCGGCCAGTGTATTTATCTGGTGGATGACTTGCCGTCCGAACTCGACGAGCAGCACCGCCGCGCGCTATGCCGCTTATTGGAAGACTTACGCTGCCAAGTGTTTATCACCTGTGTAGACCACGAATTATTGAGGGAAGGCTGGCAGACGGAAACGCCAGTCGCTTTGTTCCACGTGGAACAAGGCCGTATCACCCAGACCCACGACCATCGGGAGTGAAGGCATGAGCGAAGAAAACACGTACGACTCGACCAGCATTAAAGTGCTGAAAGGTTTGGATGCCGTACGCAAACGTCCCGGTATGTACATTGGCGACACCGATGATGGTAGCGGTCTGCACCACATGGTGTTCGAGGTGGTCGATAACTCCATCGACGAAGCTTTGGCCGGTCACTGCGACGACATCAGCATTATTATCCACCCGGACGAATCCATTACCGTGCGCGACAACGGTCGCGGTATTCCGGTAGATGTGCATAAAGAAGAAGGCGTCTCGGCGGCAGAGGTCATCATGACCGTGCTCCACGCCGGCGGTAAGTTCGACGACAACTCCTACAAAGTCTCCGGTGGTTTGCACGGTGTAGGTGTATCGGTAGTGAACGCACTTTCCGAAGAGCTGGTGCTCACCGTACGTCGCAGCGGCAAAATCTGGGAACAGACTTACGTTCACGGTGTGCCACAGGAGCCGATGAAAATCGTCGGTGACAGTGAAACCACGGGTACCCAGATCCACTTCAAGCCATCGGCTGACACCTTCAAGAACATCCACTTCAGCTGGGACATCCTGGCCAAGCGGATTCGCGAACTGTCGTTCCTCAACTCTGGTGTCGGCATCATCCTCAAGGATGAGCGTAGCGCCAAGGAAGAGTTGTTCAAGTACGAAGGTGGCCTGCGTGCGTTCGTTGAATATCTGAACACCAACAAGACTGCGGTCAACCAGGTGTTCCACTTCAACATCCAGCGTGAAGACGGCATCGGTGTGGAGATCGCCCTGCAGTGGAACGACAGCTTCAACGAGAACCTGTTGTGCTTCACCAACAACATTCCTCAGCGCGACGGCGGTACTCACCTGGTGGGTTTCCGCTCTGCGCTGACGCGTAACCTGAACACTTACATCGAAGCCGAAGGCTTGGCCAAGAAGCATAAAGTCGCCACTACCGGTGACGATGCGCGCGAAGGCCTGACAGCGATCATCTCGGTAAAAGTGCCGGATCCGAAGTTCAGCTCCCAGACCAAAGACAAGCTCGTGTCTTCCGAAGTGAAGACCGCTGTGGAACAGGAAATGGGCAAGTACTTCTCCGACTTCCTGCTGGAGAACCCGAACGAAGCCAAGCTGGTTGTCGGCAAGATGATCGACGCCGCACGTGCCCGTGAAGCGGCGCGTAAGGCCCGCGAGATGACCCGCCGTAAAGGCGCGCTGGACATCGCCGGCCTGCCAGGCAAGTTGGCGGACTGCCAGGAGAAGGACCCTGCCCTCTCCGAACTCTATCTGGTGGAAGGTGACTCTGCTGGCGGTTCCGCCAAGCAGGGTCGCAACCGTCGCACCCAGGCCATCCTGCCGTTGAAGGGCAAGATCCTCAACGTCGAGAAGGCGCGCTTCGACAAGATGATTTCCTCCCAGGAAGTCGGCACCTTGATCACGGCGCTGGGCTGCGGTATCGGCCGTGACGAATACAACATCGACAAGCTGCGCTACCACAACATCATCATCATGACCGATGCTGACGTCGACGGTTCGCACATCCGTACCCTGCTGCTGACCTTCTTCTTCCGTCAGTTGCCTGAGCTGATCGAGCGCGGCTACATCTACATTGCCCAACCGCCGTTGTACAAAGTGAAAAAGGGCAAACAAGAGCAATACATCAAAGACGACGACGCCATGGAAGAGTACATGACGCAGTCGGCCCTGGAAGATGCCAGCCTGCACTTGAACGACGAAGCCCCAGGTATTTCCGGGGAGGCGCTGGAGCGCCTGGTAAACGACTTCCGCATGGTGATGAAGACGCTCAAGCGCTTGTCGCGCCTGTACCCTCAGGAGCTGACCGAGCACTTCATCTACCTGCCGTCTGTCAGCCTCGAACAGCTGGGCGATCATGCGCACATGCAGAACTGGCTTGCACAGTATGAAGTTCGCCTGCGTACTTCGGAAAAATCCGGCCTGGTCTACAAAGCCAGCTTGCGTGAAGACCGTGAACGTAACGTCTGGCTACCGGAGGTTGAACTGATCTCCCACGGCCTGTCGAACTACGTTACGTTCAACCGCGACTTCTTCGGTAGCAATGACTATAAGACGGTCGTTACCCTTGGCGCGCAATTGAGCACGTTGCTCGACGACGGTGCTTACATTCAGCGTGGAGAGCGCAAGAAGCAGGTCAAGGAGTTCAAGGAAGCCCTGGACTGGTTGATGGCTGAAAGCACCAAGCGTCACACCATCCAGCGATACAAAGGTCTGGGCGAAATGAACCCGGATCAGCTATGGGAAACCACCATGGACCCGGCTCAGCGTCGCATGCTGCGCGTAACTATCGAAGACGCCATTGGCGCAGACCAGATCTTCAACACCCTGATGGGTGATGCGGTCGAGCCTCGTCGTGACTTCATCGAGAGCAACGCGCTGGCGGTTTCCAACCTGGATTTCTGATCAGGTCCCGCAAAAAACAAAAAGGCCAACGCTTAGCGTTGGCCTTTTTTATTGGTTATTTATTGATCGTTCCCGCGCTCAGCGTGGGAACGATCATGTTCAATGCCAAATGCTCCACGTGGAACATCTCACTTCTTTCAGCTTTCAGCCTGCGTTGCCACGCTCTCCAATCGGTACCCATACCCATAGATGGTCAGCAGTTGCCAGCCTCGGTCGGCCGTTAATCCGAGCTTGTTACGCAAACGGTAGATGTGGGTATCCAGCGGTCGGGACGACACCATTTCTTCGTGGGTCCAGAATCGCTCATACAAGTACTCGCGAGAAAGCGGGCGCGCCAGGTTGGCAAACAGGCAACTGGCCAAACGGTATTCCCGTTCGGTGAGGTTGATCGGTTTGCCGGCGCGGGTAACGGTCAGCTCGGCATCATCGAATGTCAGATCGTTGAAGCTTTGGATTTCATTACCAGCCGGCTTTTGAAGTCCATGCCGACGAAGGACCGCGGTGACGCGGGCCTTGAGTTCGTTAGGTCGAAAAGGTTTGCTGACGTAATCGTCTGCCCCGCTGTTGAGTGCCGTGACGATATCGCTCTCGGCATCGCGGCTGGTAAGCATGACCACGGCGGGCGGTGATTGCATGTGCTCGCGAGTCCAGCGCAGCAACGCGATTCCACTGATATCCGGAAGTTGCCAGTCGAGTATCAGCAGGTCGAAGGTTTCACGGCGCAGTTGGCGCAGCAGGTCCTCACCGCGCTCAAAGCAATGCAGGGACCAGGGCTGTTCCGATGTGCCGGGAATCTGTCGCAGTGTCTGTTCCACGCGTCTCAATTCGGCGGGTTCATCGTCCAGTATTGCGACGCGCATAAGTGGGTCCTTCCTGCAAAAATACGACTGCTCAATCAGAGGCAACTTGTACGAATACCCGCCTCTGAATCTGAATAATTATGGTCGGATACATCCAAGGTGGAATCTCTCGATACGCTGATATCAAAGCGCCGTAGTCCATCGAAAGACTTCGGTATCCCGAGGGAAAGATACCGGCTCCTGGCTATGAGGAAAAGGATCGATGTACGGTATGGTGATCGCCTGATACGCCAATACGACAGAAATCAGCTTCACCGGTCTCAGTACCTCTGATGCGTTTCAGCGTAACCACCTGGAGGGAGACCGGGGCTTATGACTTTTTCACCTAGCGGTTGTCGATGCCTTGGCGAGCCTGCGGCGGTGGCCGTATGAAACTATGGGGCAAGGCTGAAAAACGCCAACCCACCCGGGCGCAACTTCTTTTTCACGGGCTGGTGCGGGAGTGGCTGTTGATCGGCCTGGTATTGCTGCCCTTGACCGCATACTTATCCTTGAGCCCGGGCCTGGCCCTCAATAACCCGCTCTATGACAGCCTGCGCCAGTTGACGCCGTTGCCGGTAGACCCTCGCATTGTGTTGGTGACCATTGACGCGCCAAGCCTGGAAGAAATTGGTCCATGGCCCTGGCCGCGCAGCGTGCATGCGGACATGGTCGAACGCCTCAGCGCCGCACAGCCGGCAGCCATCTTGTTCGATGTCATCTTCAGTGGTCCCGGCGAAGGCGCAGGTGATCAACGATTGGCCGAGGCCGTGTGCAAGGCAGGCAATGTATTGCTACCCGTTGTGATGGATAGCGGTGCACGGTCCAGTCAGTCAGGAGAGCCATTTTCGCCCCTGTTCAAGTGCGCCATGGGTATCGGACACATCAACGTCGAATCGGATAGTGATGGTGTTGTGCGCAGCCTGTATCTACGTGAAGGCCCACCGGGAAACGCACTCCCGCAGTTGGCTTGGCTGGCATTCACGTTGAACGGGCAACCAGGGGGAATGCCGGGCATACCTCAAGAGCCTGATGCTCAGCAATGGCATCAGGAGCATGAAATTCGCGTGCCTTTTACCTCTGCGCATGAGCGCTTCCCGAGTGTTTCCTACGCCAGCGTACTGCGTGGCGAAGTATCTCCAGAATGGCTGCGCGGTCGTCTGATTCTGGTTGGCGCCACAGCCTATGGGATGGGCGAAAATTTTGTTACGCCGCTCTCCTCTACTCGCTCGACAGCGGGTGTTGAGATTCAGGCCAATGTGCTCAATGGCTTGCTGCAGGGGCGCAGTATTGTGGATCTACCGGATTGGCTCGCGGCGTTGTTGGCTACCGCCCTGGTGGCTCTTTTGCTGGGCCTGCTGCTGTATCGACCGCGTTACGCGCTGTGGATGACTCTGGGCGGCATGGCTGCCTCGATACTCGGTTCGTGGGTGCTGTTGAGCCTCGGACACTGGTGGTCGCCCGCAGCGTGTCTGATTGGCTTGTTGCTCAGCTATTTAATCTGGAACTGGCGACGCTTGAGTGTGATCCTCGCCTACTTCGGCTGGGAACTCGCCCGTCTGGATAACGAACCCAAAGTCTTGCCAGAGCGGCGGCGCGCGCCTGCCAGTAAGGGCGATGTGCTGCAAGGGCGCATCTTCGCCCTTGAGCAGGTGGTCAGTCGCACGCGCGATACTCGGCGCTTTATGGCCGATGGATTGGAATGCTTGCCGGTCGCGACACTGATTACCGACCCTCAGGGCAGCATCCTGTTGGCCAATCGCGTTGCCCGTGATGTATTCGGCGGCGACCTGGTGCGCGAAAACCTCCTGGAACATCTGGCCGATCTGGGTTATCCGCCGCTGCATAACGGTATGCGCCCTGCCCTGTGCGAATTGGAGTTGGTCGAGTTCCGAGATATTCACCAACGTAGCTTGCGCATGGAGCTTGCACCCTTGCTGCCGGCCGAAGGTGACATCGCCCTTGGTTGGCTGCTGAGCCTCACGGATTTAAGCAAGGAACGCGAAGCCCAACAGCATCGCGAGACCATGCTGCGTTTTTTGTCCCATGACCTGCGGGCGCCACATTCGGCAATCCTCGCCCTGTTGGATCTACATGAAAGTGAATCGCCCGTATTTGACCAGATCGAACAACAGGTCCGTCGGGCGCTGAGCCTGACCGAATCCTTCGTGCAACTGGCGAAAGCCGAGGCTGACGGCTACCAATTTCAGCCCACCCTGTTCGCCATGCTAGTGATGGATGCTTTCGACCAGGTAGCGATCATCGCCCAGCTCAAGGGCATTCATCTGGTTCACGATCTGGATGAAGCCGATGAAGGCATGGTGAACGCCGATCAATCGCTGCTCACCCGAGCGCTGTTCAATGTGCTGGAGAATGCGATCAAATATTCGCCGTCCACCACCACCATCAGGTTAAGCCACGTCAGCGTGCGGGGCTGGTTGGAATGTCGCATCAGCGACCAGGGGCCCGGTATTGCCCCGCAGGATTTGCCGGAACTGTTCAATCAATATCGGCGCTTCGATTCGGCCCACGGCAGCGACGGTTTGGGGTTGGGCCTGACGATGGTGAAGGCTGTGGTGGAACGCCACGGTGGGCGCGTGATATGCGAAAGCGAGCTGGGTACCGGCTCGACTTTTATCCTGCGGCTGCCGCAGTTAGACGATTGAAAAGCGATTTTTTTGCTGTGTATAAAAAACCGGTCACAAGGACCGGTTTTTTTATGAGAAAAAACTTATGCACGGTTTTAGCTGTTTTATAAGCTTCAGAAATATGTACCTAAATCAGCTAGTTATGAAGTAAAAGCGCCAATTCTCCAACATTCCGTACACAGCTTATCCACAGATGCTCAAATAACCGGTGTCTCTACCACTACAGGCTCCGGCGGCAATGAACCCATGGCCCGTTGCTGCGCTTGATTCCATGCTGCGGCGCGATCATTCAAGGCGGCAATGGCGCGTGGGCCTTCGCCCTCTGCATACATGGGCTCGCCGATCACCACGGTAATGGTGCCTGCGCGTTTGGCCCAGCCGGTCTTGGGCCAGAACTTGCCGGCGTTATGGGCAATCGGCAGCACCGGCAGGTTGGCGTTGACCGCCAATGCAGTGCCGCCCCGCGAGAACTTTCCTACGGTGCCATAAGGCACGCGCGTACCCTCGGGAAAGATCAGCACCCAAACGCCATCCTTGAGCAGCTCGTCGCCCTTTTTGGCCACGTGCTTGAGCGCCGCCTTGGGATTGTCACGATCGATCGCAATCGGACGCAGCATCGCCATGGCCCAGCCAAAGAACGGCACGTACAGCAGCTCACGCTTGAGCACCTGGCTCAGGGGTGAAAAATACGCCGAGAGGAAGAATGTTTCCCAAGTGCTCTGGTGGTTCGACAGAATCACGCAGGGCTGCTCCGGGACGTTTTGCGCGCCCTTGATTTCGAAGCGGATGCCCAGCAATACCTTGGACAGCCACAGCGCGCAGCGGCACCAATACACATTGATAAAGCGATAGCGCGCCTTGAACGGCAGGAAAGGTGCAATAAAAAAGCTCAGGGTGCACCAGAGAAACGAACTGGTGCCCAGCAGCAGGTAAAAGAAAAAGGTTCTGATGGCCTGCAAGATCGACATGGCAGCATTTACCGTTGCGGGACACGGCCCGCCTGTTAAAAGCGCACTCCCGAGCAATCCTTGGTCAGGAAGTCGAGGGCGGCTAGTTGTTGATAAGTTCTGCGGCAACCGCCGCCAGATCGTCAAAAATCAAGGTGCCGACCGGCAGGTTTTTTACCTGGGTCTTTTCGCCTTTTCCGGTCTTTACCAAAACTGGCTGAGAGTCGACGGCTTTGGCCGCCTCCAGGTCACCGAGACTGTCTCCGACGAACCATATCCCAGCCAAGGGCACCTTGTAATGTTCTGCAATGATTTTCAGCATGCCAGGTTTGGGTTTGCGACAGTCGCAGCCCTCATTCGGCCCGTGAGGGCAGTAAACCACCAGCCCCACCTCGCCGCCCTGCTCCGCCACCAGCCTGCGCAAGCGCGCGTGCATGGCGTCCAGGGTGGCAATGTCGTAATAACCGCGTGCGATGCCGGACTGGTTGGTGGCAATGGCCACTGTCCAGCCAGCTTTGCTCAACTGCGCGATGGCCTCGATCGAACCGGGCAATGGAATCCATTCCGCCACCGACTTGATGTAAGCGTCGGAGTCGTAATTGATCACCCCGTCCCGATCGAGAATCAGCAGTTTCAACATGATCAGCCCAGTACGGAAATGTCAGCGATATTGATGAACAGGCCACGCAGGCGCGCGAGCATGGCGTAGCGGTTTTTCCGCACGCCGGCATCGTCGGCATTGATCATTACCGCTTCAAAGAACGCGTCCACCGGTTCACGCAACGATGCCAGGCGCGCCAGCGCTTCAGCGTAGTTACGCTCGGCGATCAACGGCTTCACGGCGTTCTCGGCCTTGACGATGGCCGAGTTCAGCGAGAACTCCTTGGCATCGGCAAACAGGCTTGGATCCACCTCGGCAGTACCCAGGTTGTCGGCCTTGCTCAACAGGTTCGATACGCGCTTGTTCACGGCGGCCAGGGCATCGGCTTCCGGCAACTTGCGGAATGCCTGTACCGCCTGTACGCGTTGATCGAAGTCCAGCGCCGAACCCGGCTGCAGGGCACGCACCGACAGGTAGACGGAAACGTCCACGCTTTCATCTTCGTAACGCGCACGTAGGCGGTCGAATACGAACTCCAGCACTTGCTCGGCCAGGCCCGCCTGCTTGACCTTGGCACCGAACTGGCCGACTGCGAACACCACGGCCTGGGTCAGGTCGAGGTCCAGCTGCTTGTCGATCAGGATACGCAACACGCCCAGGGCCGCACGGCGCAGCGCATACGGGTCTTTGCTGCCGGTGGGCAGCATGCCGATACCGAAGATGCCAACGAGGGTGTCCAGCTTGTCGGCGATAGCCACGGCCGCACCGGTCAGGGTGCTAGGCAGCTCGGCACCGGCACCCCGTGGCATGTATTGCTCGTTCAGCGCCAGGGCCACATCGTTGGGTTCGCCGTCGTTGAGGGCGTAGTAGTAACCGGCCACGCCCTGCATTTCAGGGAACTCGCCGACCATTTCGGTGGCCAGGTCGCACTTGGACAGCAGACCTGCGCGCGCGGCCCAGGCAGCGTCGCCACCAATGCGAGGCGCGATGTAGGCCGCCAGCTTGGAAACGCGCACGGCCTTGTCGTAGACGCTGCCGAGTTTTTCCTGGAACACCACGTTTTGCAGGCGCAGATTGAAGTCTTCGAGCTTCTGCTTCTTGTCCTGCTTGAAGAAGAACTCGGCGTCGGTCAGGCGCGGACGCACGACTTTCTCGTTACCGGCGATGATCTGTTGCGGGTCCGTGCTTTCGATGTTGGCCACGGTGATAAAGCGCGGCAGCAACTTACCGTCCGCGTCCAGCAGGCAGAAGTATTTCTGGTTGTCCTGCATGGTGGTGATCAGCGCTTCCTGCGGCACATCGAGGAAACGTTCTTCGAACGAGCACACCAGCGGCACCGGCCATTCAACCAGGGCGGTCACTTCGTCGAGCAGGCTTGGCGGCACGATGGCGGTGCCTTCCTGCAGGCGCGCCAGCTCCTCGGTACGCTTGCTGATCAGCTCACGACGCTCATTGGCATCGGCCAGCACGTAAGCGGCGCGCAGGTCATTGAGGTAGTTGGCCGGCGAGGTGATGCGCACGCTCTCGGGGTGGTGGAAGCGATGGCCACGGGAATCGCGACCGGCCTTCTGGGCGAGGATGGTGCACTCGATGACCTGGTCACCGAGCAGCATCACCAGCCACTGGGTTGGGCGTACGAATTCTTCCTTGCGCGCACCCCAGCGCATGCGCTTGGGGATCGGCAGGTCGTTCAGGGAATCTTCCACGATGGTCGGCAACAGGCTGGCCGTCGGCTTGCCGGGGATGACCTGGCTGAAGCGCAGTTTCGGGCCGCTCTGGTCAATCTCGCTCAGCTCGACGCCGCACTTCTTGGCAAAGCCCAGTGCCGCTTGAGTCGGGTTGCCTTCGGCGTCGAATGCGGCCTGACGCGGCGGGCCGTCGAGGTTGATATTGCGGTCCGGCTGCTGGGTTTCCAGTGCGGTCAGCAATACCGCCAGGCGACGTGGCGCGGCGTAGACTTTCTTCGCCTCGAACTTCAAGCCAGCGCTGTGCAGACCTTTTTCGATACCGGCCAGGAATGCGTCGGCCAGGGTGTTGAGTGCCTTGGGCGGCAGCTCTTCGGTGCCCAGTTCAACCAGGAAATCTTGAGCACTCATTGTGCAGCCTCCAGCTTAGCCAACACTTCATCACGCAAATCCGGGGTTGCCATCGGGAAGCCCAGCTTGGCGCGCGCCAGCAGGTAGGCTTGAGCGACGGAACGCGCCAGGGTGCGTACTCGCAGGATGTATTGCTGGCGTGCGGTTACCGAGATGGCACGGCGCGCGTCCAGCAGGTTGAAGGTATGGGAGGCCTTCAACACCATTTCATAGCTCGGCAACGGCAACGGCTGATCGAGTTCGATCAGGCGCTTGGCTTCGCTTTCATAGAAGTCGAACAGTTCGAACAGCTTGTCGACGTTGGCGTGTTCGAAGTTGTAGGTGGACTGCTCCACTTCGTTCTGGTGGAACACGTCGCCGTAGGTGACTTTGCCGAACGGGCCGTCAGCCCACACCAGGTCATAGACCGAGTCCACGCCCTGCAGGTACATGGCCAGGCGCTCCAGGCCGTAGGTGATTTCGCCGGTCACCGGGTAGCACTCGATGCCGCCCGCTTGCTGGAAGTAGGTGAATTGCGTCACTTCCATGCCATTGAGCCAGACTTCCCAGCCCAGGCCCCAGGCGCCCAGGGTTGGCGATTCCCAGTTGTCTTCGACAAAACGGATGTCGTGGACCAGTGGGTCCAGGCCGACATGTTTCAGCGAGCCCAGGTACAGTTCCTGGAAGTTGTCCGGGTTGGGCTTCAATACCACCTGGAACTGGTAGTAGTGCTGCAGACGGTTCGGGTTTTCGCCGTAGCGGCCGTCAGTCGGGCGACGACTGGGCTGCACATAAGCGGCGTTCCAGGTTTCCGGGCCGATGGCCCGCAGGAAGGTAGCGGTGTGGAAAGTGCCGGCGCCTACTTCCATATCGTAGGGCTGAAGTACCACACAACCTTGCTCGGCCCAGTATTGCTGGAGGGCGAGGATCAAGTCTTGGAAGGTACGCACGGCTGGCGTAGGCTGGCTCACGAAATTCACCTGTTACTTGGGCTGCGATTTAAAGAGCGGGAGTATACCCGATTCGGCCCTGCCACCACTCCCTGGAGCCTTATGCCACGCTGCTTTTGGTGTTCTGAAGATCCGCTGTACATGGCTTATCACGATCAAGAGTGGGGAACGCCGCTGCGCGATGCGCAGGGTTTGTTCGAGTTGCTTTTGCTCGAAGGGTTCCAGGCGGGCTTGTCCTGGATCACCGTTTTACGCAAACGCGAGCATTACCGGAAGGTGCTGTTCGGCTTTGATGCGCAGCGCCTGGCCAGGCTGACCGACGCTGAAATCGAAACGCTGATGCAGGACCCGGGCATCGTGCGCAATCGCCTCAAGCTCAATGCCACACGCCGCAACGCCGCCGCCTGGCTGGCGCTGAAAGACCCGGTGGGGTTGCTCTGGTCGTTTGTCGGCGGCAAGCCCAAGGTCAATCATTTCAAGGATCGCAGCGACGTCCCGGCGATTACGCCCGAAGCCGAAGCCATGAGCCGCGCCTTGAAGAAAGCCGGCTTCACCTTTGTCGGGCCGACCATCTGCTACGCGTTCATGCAGGCCTCGGGCATGGTCATGGACCACACCCAGGACTGCGACCGTTACGCGGACCTGGTCAACGCCGGTTAGAATGCGCGCTTTGCGTACCACACACGATCAGGAGTGACCTGTGGAAAAGTTTAAAGGCGCCTTGCTGGTAGGCGCTCTTCGGTTGTTTGCCCTGCTGCCCTGGCGCGCCGTACAAGCCGTCGGCACGGGCATCGGCTGGATCATGTGGAAAACCCCCAACCGCTCCCGCGACACGGTGCGGATCAACCTGTCCAAGTGTTTCCCGGACATGGACCCGGTCGAACGCGAGCGCCTGGTGGGCCGCAGCCTGATGGACATCGGCAAGTCACTGACCGAAAGCGCCTGCGCCTGGATCTGGCCGGCCCAGCGTTCCATCGACCTGGTGCGCGAAGTCGAGGGTCTGGAGGTGCTGCACGAAGCCCTGGCCTCGGGTAAAGGGGTGGTGGGCATCACCAGCCACCTGGGCAACTGGGAAGTGCTGAATCACTTTTATTGCAGCCAGTGCAAACCGATCATTTTCTATCGCCCGCCCAAGCTCAAGGCTGTTGATGACTTGTTGCGCAAGCAACGCGTGCAACTGGGTAACCGCGTGGCCGCTTCCACCAAGGAAGGCATTCTCAGCGTGATCAAGGAAGTGCGCAAAGGCGGCCAGGTGGGTATCCCGGCTGACCCAGAGCCGGCTGAATCCGCCGGCATTTTCGTGCCGTTCTTCGCCACCCAGGCGCTGACCAGCAAGTTCGTGCCGAACATGCTCGCGGGTCACAAGGCGGTGGGCGTGTTCCTGCACGCGCTGCGCCTGCCGGACGGCTCGGGCTACAAGGTGATCCTGGAAGCGGCCCCGGAAGACATGTACAGCACTGACACCGCCACGTCCTGCGCAGCGATGAGCAAGGTGGTGGAGCGGTATGTCGGCGCCTACCCGAGCCAGTACATGTGGAGCATGAAACGCTTCAAGAAACGGCCGCCGGGTGAAGCGCGGTGGTACTGACTCAAGATCACCACAGAAACCAATGTGGGAGGGGGCTTGCCCCCGATAGCGGTTGTTCAGTCACAGATGCATTGGCTGACACACTGCTATCGGGGGCAAGCCCCCTCCCACATTTGGATTCCGCTCAGGCCAGGCGGTCGAGTTTCTTCAGGAATACCGTCATTTCTTTTTCGGCCTGTTTGTCCCCATGGGCCTGGGCCGCTTCGATGCCCTTCTCCCACGCCTGGCGAGCGGCCACGCTATCCCCCAGCCCTTGCTGCGCCTTGCCCAGCAACTTCCACGCCGCCGAATATTTCGGATCGAACTCGACGCAGCGCTGCAAATGCTCTGCCGCCTTGGCGTTGTCCTTCAGATCCAGATAACCCTTGCCCAAGCCAAACCGCAGCAGCGAATTATCCACACCCTTGGCGAGCATTTTCTCCAGGGATTCGAGCATGTCGGTCACTCCGTTTGATCAGAAAAAGCTCAAGCCCACGTGGAACAGCTTCTCCACATCGCGGATATGTTTCTTGTCCACCAGGAACAGGATCACATGGTCACCGGTGGCGATCACCGTGTCGTCGTGGGCAATGATCACTTCTTCATCGCGAATGATTGCGCCAATGGTGGTGCCCGGTGGCAAGCCGATATCGCGGATGGCTCTGCCGATGACTTTGCTCGACTTGGAGTCGCCATGGGCGATCGCCTCAATGGCCTCCGCCGCGCCACGGCGCAGGGAGTGCACGCTGACGATGTCGCCACGGCGCACGTGAGCGAGCAAGGTGCCGATGGTCGCCAATTGCGGACTGATGGCGATGTCGATATCGCCGCCCTGAATCAGATCGACGTAGGCCGGGTTGTTGATGATGGTCATCACCTTCTTCGCCCCCAGCCGCTTGGCCAGCAGCGAGGACATGATGTTGGCCTCGTCGTCGTTGGTCAACGCCAGGAAGATATCGGCATCGGCGATGTTTTCTTCCATCAGCAGATCGCGGTCCGAGGCGCTGCCTTGCAGCACCACGGTGCTGTCGAGGGTGTCGGACAAATGCCGGCAGCGCGCAGGGCTCATCTCGATGATCTTCACCTGGTAGCGACTTTCGATGGCCTCCGCCAAGCGCTCACCGATCTGCCCGCCGCCGGCGATGACGATGCGTTTATAGGTCTCGTCGAGCCGGCGCATTTCGCTCATTACCGCACGAATATTCGCCTTGGCCGCGATGAAAAACACCTCGTCATCTGCTTCGATCACCGTGTCGCCCTGGGGCAGGATCGGCCGGTCACGCCGGAAAATCGCGGCGACGCGGGTTTCCACATTCGGCATGTGTTCGCGCAATTGACGCAGTTGCTGTCCCACCAGCGGCCCGCCGTAGTAAGCCTTCACCGCGACCAGTTGCGCCTTGCCCCCGGCGAAGTCGATCACCTGTAAGGCACCCGGAATTTCGATCAGGCGCTTGATGTAGTGCGTGACCACCTGTTCCGGACTGATCAGCACATCCACCGGAATGGCATCGTTGTCGAACAGGCCCGCGCGGGTCAGGTAGGCGGCTTCGCGCACACGGGCGATCTTGGTCGGGGTGTGGAACAGCGTGTGGGCGACCTGGCAGGCGACCATGTTGGTCTCGTCGCTGTTGGTGACCGCGACGAGCATGTCGGCATCGTCGGCGCCGGCTTGACGCAGCACGGTCGGGAACGACGCACGCCCTTGCACCGTGCGGATGTCCAGGCGGTCGCCCAGATTGCGCAGGCGCTCGGCATCGGTGTCGACCACGGTGATGTCGTTGGCTTCGCTGGCCAGGTGTTCAGCCAACGTGCCACCGACCTGCCCTGCCCCGAGGATGATGATTTTCATCCGGTCACTCCCTTAAAACCATTCAGCCGCGCGCGGCGGCGATCTTGATCAGTTTGGCGTAGTAGAAGCCATCATGCCCACCTTCCTGCGCGAGCAATTGGCGACCGTGCGGTTGCTTGATGCCGGCCGTGGTCGCGAGGTCCAGTTCCCGTGCGCCGCTGGTGCGGGCGAGGAAGGCTTGGATGACCTCGGTATTCTCGGTGGGCAAGGTGGAACAGGTGGCATAAAGCAGAATGCCGCCGACTTCCAGGGTGGGCCACAGTGCGTCGAGCAGTTCGCCCTGCAACACGGCCAGAGCGGCGATGTCGTCAGGTTGGCGGGTCAGCTTGATATCCGGGTGGCGGCGGATCACGCCGGTGGCCGAACAGGGCGCATCCAGCAGGATGCGCTGGAACGGTTTGCCGTCCCACCAAGTGGCGGTGTCACGTCCGTCGGCGGCGATCAGCTCGGCGCTCAAACCCAGGCGTGCGAGGTTTTCCCGTACGCGCGCCAGGCGTTTGGCTTCCAGGTCGACCGCTACCACACCGCCCAGGTCCTTTTCGACTTCCAGAATGTGGCAAGTTTTACCGCCCGGCGCGCAGCAGGCGTCCAAGACGCGTTGGCCGGGTGCCAGGTCGAGCAGGTCGGCGGCCAGTTGTGCGGCCTCGTCCTGCACGCTGATCCAA
This sequence comes from Pseudomonas orientalis, assembly GCF_022807995.1. NCBI lineage: Bacteria > Pseudomonadati > Pseudomonadota > Gammaproteobacteria > Pseudomonadales > Pseudomonadaceae > Pseudomonas > Pseudomonas orientalis. The sequence continues at coordinate 18,343 of NZ_CP094351.1, forward strand.
CCGTCGGCAAAGCCCGGCAGGCTGCGCACGTCGGTGGCGACTTCGAGCACGATCCCGTCGATGCTGTACACGCACGGCGCGGCGTTGATGCCGGCCTCGGTGAGCAGTTGCAGGTAGGCGTCGCGGCTGTGATGGCGACGGTTGACGCGCAGGATCATCGGCGGATGGGCATTGTTCGCCGCGCAAATGGCTTCCCATTGCTGCGGCCAGAACGCCTTCAGGGATTTTTGCAGCCAGCGCGGATGCGCGGTGCGCACCACCGGGTCATGTTCCAGCTCGGCCAGCAGCTCTTCGCTTTCGCGCTGGGCGCGGCGCAGCACGGCATTGAGCAGGGCCTTGGCCCAGGGTTTTTTCAGTTTGTCGGCGCAGCCCACCGTTTCACCAATGGCGGCGTGGGCCGGTACGCGGGTATAGAGCAGTTGGTAGAGACCGACCAGCAGCAGCGCTTCAACATCGGCATCGGCCGCCTTGAACGGCTTTTGCAGCAACTTGGTTGCCAGTGCCGACAAGCGTGGCTGCCAACGCGCAGTGCCAAAGGCCAGGTCCTGGGTGAAGCCCCTATCACGGTCTTCAACCTTATCCATCTGCGTGGGCAGCGAACTGTTCAGCGATGCTTTGCCGTTGAGCACGGCGGCGAGGGCCTTGGCGGCGGCCAGACGCGGGTTCATTGGGCGACCACGCCGAGAACGGTGCCCAGGGCAAACTTCTCACGACGGCTGTTGAACAGATCGCTGAAATTCAGCGCCTTGCCACCGGGTAATTGCAGACGGGTCAGGCACAGCGCTTGTTCGCCGCACGCCACCAACAGACCGTCTTTGCTGGCGCCGATGATTTCACCCGGAGCGCCTGTGCCCTCGGCCAGGGTCGCGGCCAATACTTTCAAGGCTTCGCCGTTGAGCGTGCTGTGGCAGACAGGCCATGGGTTGAACGCACGCACCAGACGCTCAAGCTCCACGGCCGGGCGACTCCAGTCAATGCGCGCTTCGTCTTTGTTCAGTTTGTGGGCGTAGGTGGCCAGGCTGTCGTCCTGCACCTCGCCTTCCAGGGTGCCGGCAGCAAGACCGGCGATGGCCTGGATGACGGCCGGCGGGCCCATTTCAGCCAGGCGATCGTGCAGGCTGCCGCCGGTGTCTTGGGCAGTGATCGGCGTGGTGACTTTGAGCAGCATGGGGCCGGTGTCCAGCCCTGCTTCCATGCGCATCACCGTCACACCGCTTTCGCTGTCGCCCGCTTCCACGGCGCGCTGGATTGGCGCCGCTCCGCGCCAGCGTGGTAGCAACGAAGCGTGGCTGTTGATGCAGCCCAAACGTGGGATATCGAGTACAGCCTGGGGCAGGATCAAGCCGTAGGCGACGACCACCAGCAGGTCCGGCTTGAGCGCGGCCAGTTCCGCCTGGGCGTCGGCGTTGCGCAGGGTCGGCGGTTGCAGCACGGCAATGTTGTGCTCCAGCGCCAGTTGCTTGACCGGGCTGGGCATCAGTTTTTGCCCGCGCCCGGCCGGGCGATCCGGCTGGGTGTACACCGCGACGATTTCATAAGGGCTGGCAAGCAGCGCCTTGAGGTGTTCGGCGGCAAATTCGGGTGTACCGGCAAAAACAATGCGCAGTGGCTCGGTCATCGGAGTTCTCGGTTAAAAGCAGTCACAAAAGAAAAAGGCTTGCCGCAGCAAGCCTTTGGAAGGAGGGCATCAAGCTTGCTGGCGATGCTTTTTTTCCAGCTTCTTCTTGATCCGGTCACGTTTGAGCGTGGACAGGTAATCGACAAACAGCTTGCCGTTGAGGTGGTCGCACTCGTGCTGGATGCACACCGCCAACAGGCCTTCGGCAATCAGCTCGAACGGCTTGCCGTCGCGGTCCAGGGCCTTGATTTTCACACGCAATGGGCGTTCGACGTTCTCGTAGAACTCCGGCACCGACAGGCAACCTTCCTGGTATTCGCCCATCTCGTCGGTCAGCGGTTCGAACTCGGGGTTGATGTAAACCCGGGGTTCGCTGCGATCTTCGGACAGGTCCATCACCACGACGCGCAGATGCACGTTGACCTGGGTCGCGGCGAGGCCGATGCCCGGGGCTTCATACATTGTTTCAAACATGTCATCGACCAACTGACGAACCTTGTCGTCCACTACGGCCACCGGCTTGGCGATCGTGCGCAGGCGCGAGTCGGGAAATTCGAGGATGTTCAAAATAGCCATAAGCGTAATTGCTGCACATGTGAGGTAGAGGCAAATCGGCGGTGGGATGGACCCAGGCAGCCGGTGTGAAACGTTCGAAAGCCGCGAAGGCTATGGCGTTTCACGCGAACGCACATAATAAAGGAGATTGACCCCATGAGGAAATCGCTACTCGTCTTGCTGCTATGGGCCCCGCTGGCCATGGCGCTGATTCCACAGCCCGGCCAGCGCCTGGACCCTGTCACGCAAAAGGCTATACAGGGCTTTTTACTGCATAACCGCCTGCTCGATTCGCCCCAGGACCTGGACAACGCGCCTTATATTGTCGCCGCCGAGGGAGGGCGCGTGCTGGGCGCCAATGCAGAGCGCATCTACGCCAGGGGCAGGCTGGACCCGGCTCAGACGAGCTACGGAATCTTCCGCCAGGGCAAGGTCTACACCGATCCCGACACCCACGAACTGCTTGGGATTAACGCCAGCCACATCGGTACCGCGCGTTTTTTGCTGACCGATGACCTCACCACCCTCGCCGTGCAGCGGGTTACCCAGGAAGTGCGCCCAGGCGATCGTTTGCTCCGCACCGAACCTGGCGTGGACCTGGCCAATCTGCAAACGCCTGCATCCGCTCCCTTTGTTGAAGGTCACATCATCGACATCCCCAAGGGCGTCACGCAGATCGGCATCCTGGATGCGGTAACGTTGAACAAGGGGCGCCGGGATGGCGTGGTCGAAGGCCAATTGCTCACCGTGATCAGGCCCGGCGCCTCGCTGCGCGATGTACTCACCGGCGCCCCGACGCGACTCCCGGATGTGCGCGCCGGGACCCTGCTGGTGTTTCGCACCTATGAAAAACTCAGCTATGCCCTGGTTCTAAGCGCATCGCGACCGTTGGCGGTCATGGATCGTTTCGAGACTGACGACCCCATGCAATAAATAGCCTGCTAAATAAGTTACCAACAGAGTTATCCACAGCTTGTTCCGATCAAGGATGATCAGATGTTCCCGATAAACAGCAATGATATTTCCCCCGCTGAGCTGGAGGCCCGGCTACGCTTGCACAGGCTGCCGGAACTGGGTCCCAGGCGTTTCCACCGGTTGATCGAGGCGTTCGGCTCCGCATCGAAAGCCATCAGCGCACCCGCCAGTGCCTGGCGCGCGCTCGGGTTGCCGGCCGTCAGTGCCGATGCCCGGCGCAGTGCGGATATTCGCGATGGGGCCAGTGCGGCATTGGCCTGGCTGGCCCGCCCGGGCCAGCATTTACTGATGTGGGACCAGCCCGATTACCCTGCGCTGCTCGGCCAGATTGAGGGCGCTCCGCCGCTGTTATTCGTTGCCGGCGACCCATCGCTGCTGGAAAAACCGCAGTTGGCCGTGGTGGGCAGTCGTCGTGCTTCCCGACCCGGCATGGACACCGCCGCCGCCTTTTCCCGCAGCCTGGCAAGCGCCGGCTTTGTCATCACCAGCGGCCTTGCCTTGGGTATCGATGGCGCGGCCCATCAGGCGGCATTGGACGTGGGCGGTCGTACCATCGGTGTACTCGGCACCGGTCTGGAAAAACTTTATCCACAGCGCCACAAGCACCTCGCCGCCACCATGATTGCCCAAGGCAGCGCCGTGGTTTCCGAGTTTCCACTGGACGCGCCACCCCAGGCCGGTAACTTTCCACGGCGCAATCGTATTATCAGCGGTTTGTCCCTGGGGGTTCTGGTGGTGGAAGCCAGCATCGCCAGCGGTTCGCTGATTACCGCACGGCTGGCGGCGGAACAAGGACGAGAGGTGTATGCCATTCCGGGCTCCATCCATCACCCTGCAGCCAGGGGCTGTCACCAGTTGATCCGCGATGGCGCGGTGCTGGTGGAAACCATCGAGCACATTCTTGAAGGCTTGCGCGGTTGGCAGGCGTTGTCACGCCCGGCGCCGGTGCCGGTTGTGCATCCGCTGGTCGCCCTGTTGCATGCAGCGCCGCATACCAGCGAAGCCCTGGCGCTTGCCAGTGGACAGCCGTTGTCCCAAGTACTGGCGAGCCTCACCGACCTTGAACTCGAGGGCCAGGTGATCTGTGAAAGTGGGCGCTGGCTTGCGCGCGGCGAGCGGTTGTAGCTGGGTTTTGTAACGAAGATCGGTAAACTGCCCAGAGCTTTAGTTCGGAGAGTAAACAATGGTCAACAGGTGGCGTGTGCTGGAAGCCGCGCGAGAAATTCGCGCAGGTGCGGTGATTGCCTATCCGACCGAAGCGGTCTGGGGGCTGGGCTGCGACCCGTGGAATGAAGAAGCGGTGGACCGTCTGCTGGCGATCAAAAATCGCTCCGTGGATAAGGGCCTGATCCTGGTGGCCGATAATATTCGCCAGTTCGACTTCCTGTTCGAAGACTTTCCCGACACCTGGATCGAGCGCATGGCCAGCACCTGGCCTGGACCGAATACCTGGCTGGTGCCCCATCAGGACTTGCTGCCGGAATGGGTCACGGGTGTGCATGACACCGTGGCGCTGCGGGTCAGTGATCATCCGCTGGTACGGGATTTGTGCGCCCAGGTCGGGCCGCTGATTTCCACGTCGGCCAACCCTCAGGGCCGCCCGGCCGCGCGTACGCGGATTCGGGTGGAGCAGTATTTCCGGGGGCAGGTGGACCTTGTGCTGGGCGGCGCCCTGGGTGGGCGCAAGAATCCGAGCCTGATTCGTGACCTGGCGACGGGGGATGTGGTGCGGCCGTCCTGAGACCGAGTCGCGTCTATCGGGGGCAAGCCCCCTCCCACATTTGACCGAGTTGTCATGACGGACACCGATCAAGGGTGGGAGGGGGCTTGCCCCCGATGGCTTTCTTAAGGCAGCAGGATTGTTGAACCGGTCGTGCGCCGTCCGGACAACTCGGTCTGCGCCTTCGCCGCATCCGCCAGCGCATAGCGCTGGTTGATATCAATGCGCACCTTGCCGCTCTTGATCATCGAGAACAGATCGTCGGCCATCGCCTGCAAGTCCTTCGGGTTGCTCGCGTAGGTCGCCAGCGTCGGCCGCGTGACATACAACGACCCCTTCGCCGACAGAATCCCCAGGTTCACCCCGTCCACCGCGCCCGACGCATTCCCGAAACTCACCACCAGGCCACGCGGTGCCACGCTGTCCAGCGAGGTTAACCAGGTGTCCTTGCCGACGCCGTCATACACCACCGGCACCTTTTTACCGTCAGTCAATTCCAGCACGCGTTGTGCGACATTTTCCTTGCTGTAATCGATGGTTTCCCAGGCGCCAAGGGATTTGGCCAGGGCGGCTTTCTCCGGTGAGCTCACTGTGCCGATCAACTTCACACCCAGCGCCTTGGCCCATTGGCAGGCCAGGGAGCCGACGCCGCCGGCAGCTGCGTGGAACAAGATGGTTTCGCCGCCCTTCAACTCATAGGTCTGGCGTAACAGGTATTGCACGGTCAGGCCCTTGAGCATGGCGCCGGCGGCCTGTTCGAAACTGATTTCGTCCGGCAGATGCACCAGGTTGGCGGCGGGCAGTACGTGCAACTGGCTGTAGGCGCCGAGCGGGCCGCTGCCATAGGCCACGCGGTCGCCGACCTTGAATTGGCTGACTTCACTGCCCACGGCATCGACCACACCGGCGCCTTCGGCCCCCAGGCCCGAGGGCAACGCCGGTGGCGCGTAGAGGCCGCTGCGAAAATACGTGTCGATGAAGTTCAGGCCAATGGCTTCATTACGCACCCGAACCTGCTGTGGGCCAGGCTCCGCTGGCGTGTAGTCCACATACTCGAGCACGTCGGGGCCGCCATGGGCGCTGAACTGGATACGTTTGGCCATCTACCTTCTCCTTGGGTCGAATAAACGAAGGCCCCTATCGGACTCCTAAGCTTGATCTCCGTCAACTGCGACGGCGTGGAGTGCAGTGTTATCCTGTGCGCCCATTTGCCGCCGATGCCCAATGGCCTCGCGTAGCTTTGCCCGATTCAAGGTGATGCCATGACTACTCGCACCGAGGCTGTAAAAGCCTACCTGCTCGATCTGCAAGACCGCATTTGCAGCGCCCTGGAAACCTTTGAGACGGACACGCGCTTTATCGAAGACGCCTGGACCCGGCCTGCCGGCGGCGGCGGGCGCACCCGTGTGATTGAAAACGGGTCGGTTATCGAAAAAGGCGGCGTCAATTTTTCCCACGTGTTTGGCAGCGGCTTGCCCCCGTCCGCCAGTGCCCATCGCCCTGAACTGGCCGGTCGCGGCTTCGAGGCGCTGGGCGTGTCGCTGGTGATCCATCCCCACAACCCTCACGTGCCGACTTCCCACGCCAACGTGCGCTTTTTCACTGCCGAAAAAGAAGGCGAAGAACCGGTGTGGTGGTTTGGTGGCGGCTTTGACCTGACGCCCTATTACGGCAACGAAGAAGATTGCATCCATTGGCATCGCGTGGCCGAGCAGGCCTGCGCGCCGTTCGGTGCGGACGTTTACCCGCGCTATAAGGCCTGGTGCGACACCTATTTCCATATCAAGCACCGCAACGAGCCGCGCGGCATCGGCGGCCTGTTTTTCGATGACTTGAACGAGTGGGGCTTCGACACCTGTTTCGCCTTCATCCGCGCCATCGGTGATGCCTACATCGACGCCTACCTGCCGATCGTGCAACGTCGCCAGGCGATGGCCTATACCGAACAGCAACGCCAGTTCCAGGAGTTCCGTCGGGGCCGTTACGTCGAGTTCAACCTCGTCTATGACCGCGGCACGCTGTTTGGCCTGCAGTCGGGCGGGCGTACCGAGTCGATCCTGATGTCGCTGCCGCCCCAGGTGCGCTGGAGCTACGACTGGAAAGCCGAGGCCGGCAGCGAAGAAGCGCGCCTTACCGACTATTTCCTGCAAGACCGCGACTGGCTCGGCCTGGCTGCGCCCGAGGTGGTGGTGTGATGGATCGCTATGTCGTCTTCGGCAATCCCATCGGTCACAGCAAGTCACCGTTGATTCACCGCCTGTTCGCCGAGCAGACCGGCGAGCAAATGGACTACAGCACGCTGCTCGCGCCACTGGAGGATTTCATCGGCTGCGCCCGTGAGTTCTTTCAACACGGGCGTGGGGCCAATGTCACCGTACCGTTCAAGGAAGACGCTTTCCGGCTGGCCGACACCCTCACCGAGCGCGCCCAACGCGCCGGCGCGGTGAATACCCTGAGCACGCTGGCCGATGGCAGGTTGCTGGGTGATAACACCGACGGCGCTGGCCTGGTACGTGACCTCAAGGTCAACGCCGGGCTGGACCTGCATGGCAAGCGCATCCTGCTGCTGGGCGCCGGTGGCGCGGTACGCGGCGCATTGGAACCGTTGCTGGCCGAGAAGCCTGCCTCGCTGATCATCGCCAACCGCACCGTGGAAAAAGCCGAAGCGCTGGCCGAACTGTTCGACGACCTGGGGCCGGTGTCCGCCAGTGGTTTCGACTGGTTGCGTGAGCCGGTGGACGTGGTTATCAACGCCACCTCCGCCAGCCTGTCAGGCGATGTACCGCCGATTGCGGGCAGTTTGATCGAACCGGGCAGGACGTTCTGCTACGACATGATGTATGCCAAGGAGCCGACCGCCTTCTGTCGCTGGGCCAGTGAGCAGGGTGCAGCGGTAGCGATGGACGGCCTGGGCATGCTGGTTGAACAGGCGGCCGAAGCGTTCTTCCTGTGGCGCGGCGTGCGCCCAGAGTCGGCGCCGGTACTGGCCGAGCTGCGCCGCCAGTTGGCCTGACATACATCCAAATGTGGGAGGGGGCTTGCCCCCGATGGCGATCTGTCAGCTACCCATGTGTTGGCTGAAGCACCGCTATCGGGGGCAAGCCCCCTCCCACACTTTGATCGCATTCAGTCTTCGAAATGGATGGGGCAGTTTTCGGCGCCTTCCAGCTTCTTCAAGTCTTCAACCACCTGCGGCCTGGCCCCGCGCAAGGTCAGGCTGCGTCCCAGCCCCTTCAGCCGCCGCGCTTCCTGGTGCAGCATCTCCACCCCGGAGTAGTCGATAAAGTTGATCTGCTGCGCCTCGATCACCACCCGCTCGCGCTGCAACCGTTGCAGCCGCACCTGCAGGTAGTGGCTGGCGCCAAAAAAGATCGAGCCACCCACGCGCAACACATCCTCGTCACCGTCGCGCCATTGCTGCACCCGGGGTTGAGAGGTGCGCTTGAGGTAGAAAAACAACGACGCGAGTACCCCGGCGTAAATCGCCGTTTGCAGTTCCAGCAGCAAGGTAGCAACACATGTCAGCGCCATCACCACGAATTCGGCGCGGCTCACGCGGTACAACGCACGGATGCCGCGGTGGTCCACCAGCCCCCAGCAGATCAACAGGATACTTGCCGCCATGCTCGGAATCGGAATGTGCGCGATCAACCCCGCGCCAAACAGCGCGAACAGCGCCACCCAGAGCGCGGAAAACACGCCGGCCAATGGCGAGCGGGCGCCCGCCTCATAACTGAGGCCGGAACGGGTGAATGAACCTGCCGACAGATACCCGGAGAAAAATCCGCCGACGATATTGGATAAGCCCTGGGCGCGAACTTCTTGATTGGCGTCGAGCAGTTGCTGCGAACGGGCCGACAGTGAGCGGGCAATCGACAGGCTGGTCACCAGCCCCAGCATGCCCACCGCCACGGCGCTCGGCAGCAGGCGCAGGATCGTGTCCAGGTCCATGGGCAACGGGCGCAAGGGTGGCAGCTTGCCGATGAACGAACTGACCAACGCCACCTGCCCGAACAGCGCCGGCCACAGCCATGTGGCGAGGCTGCCCAGGGCCAGGGCGATCAACAGGCTCGGCCAGCGTGGCACCAGGTATTTGAGCAGTGCGCCGACCAGCAAGGTGCCCAGGCCCAGGATGAGCGATGCGCGGTCCCACTCGCCGGCATGCTCGAGCAGCGCCAGCAGGCTGTTAATCGCGGTGGCCTGGCTCGGCAGGTCCAGCCCCAGCAGGTTGGGCAACTGACCCAGGGCGATCACCACGGCGGCGCCCAGGGTGAACCCCAGCACCACCGAATGGGAGACGAAATTCACCAGCGCGCCGAAGCGCAGCATGCCCAGTAACCACTGGAACACTCCGGCGAGGACGGTCAGCAGCAGGATCAAGGTGATGTAATCCTGGGAACCCGGCACCGCCAGCGGGCTGATACTGGCGTAGAGCACAATGGAAATTGCCGCTGTAGGACCGCAGATCAGGTGCCAGGACGAGCCCCACAGGCACGCGATCAACACCGGAATGATGGCCGCGTACAGCCCGTACTCCGGTGGGAGCCCGGCAATCAGTGCGTAGGCAATCGACTGTGGCAGCGCGAGTACGGCGCCACTGAGGCCGACGATGGCGTCCCGACCGACGCTGGCGCGGGTTTGGCACGGCAGCCAACTGAGGAAAGGGAACAGTGTGTAGCGGTTGGGCCGGGACATCGCAGGCTCGGATTCACAGGTTGGGCTCAGGGTATCAGTACACACTGATCCTTGTGGGAGGGAACAAGCCCCTAGTGCCAGTCAGCTTTGTTGTAGGAGCGAGCTTGCTCGCGAAAAACTCACAGGCACCGCGTTCATTCAGAAAGCACGCGTTATCGTTGACGTTTTTCGCGAGCAAGCTCGCTCCTACAGAGGGCATTAGGGCAAGTGCCCCCTCCCACATTTGGATTGTGATGTGTCTTAGAGGTTGGCTTTTACCGCTGCCAACGCATCCTTGCCATCCAGGGTTTTCACGCCCTCCAGCCACTTGTCCAATACCGCCGGGTTGGCCTTGATCCACGCCTTGGCAGCTTCGGTATTGCTGGCCTTGTTGTTGGCCACTTCAGCCATGATGCTGTTTTCCATGTCCTGGGTGAAACTCAGGTTGGTCAGCAGTTTGCCCACATTCGGACAGGCTTGCGCATAGCCCTTGCGGGTCAAGGTGTAGACGCTGCCGGTGCTGCCGAAATACTGCTCGCCGCCTGTGAGGTAGTGCATTTTCAGTTGCACGTTCATGGGGTGCGGCGTCCAGCCGAGGAAGGTGACGAAGCGCTGTTTCTTTACCGCTCGCGAGACTTCGGCGAGCATCGCCTGCTCACTCGACTCGACCAGCTTCCACTGGCCGAGGTCAAAATCATTCTTCTTGATGATCTCCTGCAACGAGATATTCGCCGGCGCGCCGGAGCCGATGCCGTAGATCTTCTTGCCGAACCGGTCGGCGAATTTATTCAGGTCGGCAAAATCATGCACGCCGGCGTTCCACACATAGTCCGGCACGGCGAGGGTGAACTCGGTGCCGTCGAGATTCTTGGCCAACTGTACGACATCACCATTGGCCACGAACTTGTCGTAGAAGCCTTGTTGCGCCGGCATCCAGTTGCCCATGAACACATCCACCTGGCCATCCTTGAGCCCGCCAAAGGTAATCGGCACGGCCAGGGTGTCGACCTTGGGCGTGTAGCCCATGCCGGTCAGCAGAAAACCGGTGATGGCATTGGTGGCCGCAATGTCGCTCCAGCCGGGATCGGCCATTTTCACCGTTTCGCAACTCGAGTCCGCAAATGCATTGGCGCTGCTCAACGCCAGGATGCCCAGCACTACCGTTAACTTTTGCATGGCCTTCCCTCTGTATTTTTTAGTGTTGGCAGGGTTGTGGATAACGTGCCTTGCGCTCCAGGTCGTCGAGGTCGATATGGTTGCGCATGTACTGCTGACTCGCGTCCACCAGTGGCTGGTGATCCCAGCTCTTGAGCTTGCCCTGGGTCAGTGCTTGGAACACCAGGCGACGGCGGCGTTGGCTGGCGAGCACCTGTTGGTGGATCGCCGGGATGTCCCATTTGGCCCGGGCCTCATTCAAGAACGCCTCGAACAGTGGCCGGTGTTCCGGTGACTGGTTGAGGTTCTCCCGCTCGTGCGGGTCGTTATGCACATCGAACAGTAGACAGGGGTCGTCTTCGCTGTAGATGAATTTATAGGCGCCCCGGCGAATCATCATCAGCGGGCTGATGGTACCTTCGGCCATGTATTCGCCAAACACTTCGTCGTGCCCGCCCTCGCCTTGCAAGTGTGCCAGCAGCGAACGGCCATCCAGCGGCAGGCGCGGGTCCAGCTCGCCGCCGGCCAGCTCCACCAGGGTGGGCAACAGGTCGGCGGTCGAGACGGCCTGGGTCACACGGCGCGCCGCGAATTGGCCTGGCGCACTGATCAGCAGCGGCACGCGGGCGGCCATTTCGAACCAGTGCATTTTGTACCAGAGGCCGCGTTCGCCCAGCATATCGCCGTGGTCGCCGGAGAAGATGATGATGGTGTTATCGGCCAGGCCGGTGTCTTGCAGGGTTTGCAGCAGCTTGCCAACGTTGCTGTCGATGTAGCTGCATGCGCCGAAATAGGCACGCCGTGCATCGCGGATCTTATCCACAGGCAGCGGCTTGCCCCACAGGTCATAGACTTTGAGCAAACGCTGGGAATGGGGGTCGAGATCGCCCTGGGCCGGCGTCGCCGGCAAGGGAATGTCGTTGTCGTCGTACAGGTCCCAGAATGGTTTGGGAATGGTGTACGGGTCGTGGGGATGGGTCATCGACACCGTCAGACAGAACGGCTGCTCGCTGTCCTCGCGGATATGATCGAACAGGTATTGCTGAGCCTTGAACACCACCTCTTCATCGAAATCCAGCTGGTTGGTGCGCACGCATGGCCCGGCTTGCAGCACCGAGGCCATGTTGTGATACCAGGTGGGGCGTACATCCGGTTCGTCCCAGTTCACCGCCCAGCCGTAGTCGGCCGGGTAGATGTCGCTGGTCAGGCGCTCTTCATAACCGTGCAACTGGTCGGGACCACAGAAATGCATCTTGCCCGACAGCGCCGTGCGGTAGCCGAGGCGACGCAGGTAGTGGGCATAGGTCGGCACATCGGCGGGAAAATCCGCCGCGTTGTCGTAGGCGCCAATCTTGCTCGGCAGCTGGCCGCTGACCAGTGTGAAGCGCGAAGGTGCGCACAGCGGGCTGTTGCAGTAGGCGGCGTCGAAGACCACGCCTTGTTCGGCGAGGCGGCTCAGGTTTGGCAGCTTGATCGGGGAAGGCCCGTAGAGCGGCAACATCGGCGCGGCCATTTGATCGGCCATGATGAAAAGAATGTTCTTGCGCTTCATGGTTTCTCGGCATTCCATAGGCAGTGTTTATGCGAATGAGCATGCGGCCCCATGAAATAGCGGTAAAGCCCATGAAGAACAATACCTAGGATAAGCACGGCTTATGTATGAAGCGCTCGGAGACCTCTCCCTCGACCTGCTGCGTGCGTTCGAAGCGGCTGCGCGCCAGCGCAGTTTTACCGGCGCCGCGATGGAGCTGGGCACCACCCAACCGGCCATCAGCCAACAGATCAAACGGCTTGAAGAGCAACTGGCGATCCGCTTGTTCGATCGCATCTACCGTGGCATCGAATTGACCGACGCCGGCGCCCTGTTGTTCGAACACGTGCAAGCGGGCCTGCAAACCATCAACCTGGGCCTCGGCACCGTCACCCGGCAGGACCAGCATGAAGTGCTGCAAGTGGCCACCGACTTCGCCTTCGCCGCCTACTGGCTGATGCCGCGTCTGCATCGTTTCCACCAGGCCAACCCGCAGGTCGACGTGAGCCTGGTGACCAGCGAGCGCAACCACGCCAGCCTGCGCAGCGACATCGACGTGGCGGTGCTGTTTGGCGATGGACGTTTCAAGCAAGGCGACAGCCTCTGGTTGTTCAACGAGGAAGTGTTCCCGGTGTGCAGCCCGCAGTGGCTCAGGAACCAGGCCACAGCGCTGACGGTGCAGACCCTGCCGGACTACCCCCTGCTGCACTTGCGCCAGGAGAACAATCGGCAATGGTTCGATTGGGCCGGTGTGTTTCGCGAACTGGGTATCAGCGCCGCACCCACCCCTGGCCAGTTGCGTTTCGACAATTACACGCTGTTGATTCAGGCGGCTATTGCCGGCCAGGGCGTCGCGATCGGCTGGCGCCACCTGGTGGATAACCTGTTGGAGCAGAACTGGCTGTGCAGGCCGATCGGCGACACGGTGGTCTCGCGCTTCGGCTATTACGTGGTGCAGCCTCAGCGCAAGCGTCGTGGGCAGCTGGTCGAACGGTTTGTCGATTGGCTGGTGGCGGAGCAGGCCAGCAGTGCGCAGTCATTGACCGGGCTGGCCCTGCCGTCGATTGCGGTCTAGGATCGGCGCACAGTGGATCCGGAGTCCGTCATGCAACGTATCAAGGCCTATCACGCCCATATCTACTTCGACGCCGACACCCTTGAGCAGGCACGCACCTTGTGTGAGGACGCGGCGGCGCTGTTCCCGCTGCGCATGGGGCGTGTGCATGAGCGTGCGGTGGGCCCGCACCCGGACTGGAGCTGCCAGTTGGCATTCGAGCCGGAATACATTGGCGTGGTGCTGCCGTGGCTGGCGCTGCACCGCAATGGCCTGGTGGTGTTCCTGCACCCCGAGACCGGCGATGACCTGAAGGATCACACCGATTACGCGATCTGGATGGGCGCGATGCGGGAGCTGGATTTGTCTGTTTTCTAACCTGTTTGCGTTGATGCAATGCTCATTTTCTCAATGAGCTGTAGGATTTTGTGCGTCATACTCCCAATATATGGGACATGTATTTATATATTGAGATATTACAAAGCTTAGGTTTATATTCGCCCATCTGCTTTTTTCAGCACCCACTCATTTCAGGTGAAGCGATGCAGGCGCAATTGATCGCGCTCGATTGGGGAACCAGCTCCCTTCGTGCTTACAAACTAGGCCCCGCCGGCGTGGTGCTGGAACAACGCTCACTGGCGTCGGGCATCATGCATTTGCCCAGTGAACCGCGTGACATCGCGGGCGTGCGTTGCAGCAATGGTTTCGAGCTGGCCTTTGATACCGCCTGCGGGGACTGGCTCGACGCCCAGCCCGACCTGCCGGTGATTGCCTGCGGCATGGTCGGCAGCGCACAGGGTTGGAGCGAAGCGGCTTATCGCAACACCCCGGTGGATGTGGCCAGCCTGGGCCAGGCGCTGCACAAGGTGCGCAGCGTGCGTGGTGTCGATGTGCATATCGTGCCGGGCGTGATCGAACAGGTCGGCCTGCCCAATGTGATGCGCGGCGAAGAAACCCAGGTGCTCGGCGTGCTGCACGGGCTTGCGACTCAAGTACTGATCGGCCTGCCGGGCAGCCATTCCAAATGGGTCGAGGTGGTCGAGGGGTGCATCACTCACTTCGACACGTTCATGACCGGTGAGCTGTTCGCCGTATTGAGCCAGCACAGCATCCTGGGGCGTACCCAGCAATCATCGAAACATTTCCATACCGAGGCGTTTGACCGCGGCGTGCAGGTCGCGCTGTCGGCAGACGGTCGGCGCGGCGTGCTCTCGACCCTGTTCAGTGCCCGTACCCTCGGCCTGACCGCCCAACTGACGCCTGAGCAGCAGCCCGACTACCTGTCCGGCCTGCTGATCGGTCATGAACTCGCCGGTTTACCCGACAGCGCAAAACCCAAGCCGATCGTCCTGGTCGGTGCCGCCCCCCTCTGCGCCCGCTATCAACGTGCCCTCGCGCTGTGCGGCTTCGCCGACGTCAGCCTGGCGCAGGCAGCCAGCGAGCGCGGTTTGTGGCAACTGGCCGTGGCGGCCGGGCTCACTCAACCTGTAACGGAGGCCTGACATGCTTAAAACAGCACTCGCACAAAACGGTTTGATCGCGATCCTGCGCGGTGTGCGCCCGGACGAAGCCGAAGCGGTCGGCCGGGCGCTGTACCAGGCCGGTTTTCGCGTGATCGAAGTGCCGCTCAACTCGCCGGACCCTTACACCAGCATCCGCACCCTGCGCGACAGCTTGCCCGCCGATTGCCTGATCGGTGCCGGTACGGTGCTCACGCCCGAACAGGTCGAGCAGGTCAAGGCCGCCGGCGGTCAGGTGATCGTGATGCCCCACAGCGATGCCAAGGTATTGCGGGCGGCGACAGCGGCGGGCTTGTATCTGTCGCCGGGCGTCGCCACGCCGACCGAAGCCTTTGCCGCACTGGCCGAAGGCGCCGACGTATTGAAACTGTTCCCGGCCGAGCAAATGGCCCCGGCGGTGATCAAGGCCTGGCTTGCGGTATTGCCGGCGGGCACGTTGCTGCTGCCGGTGGGCGGTATCACCCCGGACAACATGCAAGTGTTTACCGACGCCGGTGCCAAAGGCTTCGGGCTGGGCTCCGGATTGTTCAAACCGGGGATGACCGTCGAGCAGGTTGCGAGCCGCGCCCAGGCTTATGTCGCGGCCTGGAAAGCCCTGAGCTGATTTCAAGTTCCGCGCCTGCTGGCGCTGCATCTATAAGAGAGACAACAGATGAAAATCACCAAACTGACGACCTTCATCGTCCCGCCGCGCTGGTGCTTCCTCAAGGTCGAAACCGACCAGGGCGTCACCGGCTGGGGTGAACCCGTGGTTGAAGGTCGCGCCCACACCGTGGCCGCTGCCGTCGAAGAATTGTCCGACTACCTGATCGGCAAAGACCCACGCAATATCGAAGATATCTGGACCGTGCTCTACCGCGGCGGTTTCTACCGCGGTGGCGCTGTGCACATGAGCGCCCTGGCCGGTATCGACCAGGCGTTGTGGGACATCAAGGGCAAGGCTCTGGGTGTGTCCGTCAGCGATCTGCTGGGCGGCCAGGTGCGCGACAAGATCCGCGTGTATTCGTGGATTGGCGGCGACCGCCCCGCCGACACCGCCCGCGCTGCCAAAGAGGCCGTGGCCCGTGGTTTCACTGCGGTGAAAATGAACGGTACCGAAGAGCTGCAGTTCGTCGACAGCTTCGAAAAAGTCGACCTGGCCCTGGCCAACGTCGCTGCTGTGCGTGATGCGGTCGGCCCCAACGTCGGCATCGGCGTCGACTTTCATGGCCGCGTGCACAAGCCCATGGCCAAGGTGCTGATGAAGGAGCTGGACCCGTACAAGCTGATGTTCATCGAAGAACCGGTGCTCAGCGAAAACTACGAGGCCCTCAAGGAACTGGCACCGCTGACCAGCACCCCGATTGCCCTGGGCGAGCGCCTGTTCTCGCGTTGGGACTTCAAGCGTGTACTCAGTGAAGGCTACGTCGACATCATTCAGCCGGATGCGTCCCACGCCGGCGGCATCACCGAAACCCGCAAGATCGCCAACATGGCCGAAGCCTACGACGTGGCCCTGGCCCTGCACTGCCCGCTGGGCCCGATTGCCCTGGCGGCCTGTCTGCAACTGGATGCGGTGTGCTACAACGCGTTTATCCAGGAACAGAGCCTGGGCATTCACTACAACGAGAGCAATGATCTGCTCGACTACGTGCGCGATCCGGGCGTGTTCGATTATGACCAGGGCTTCGTGAAGATCCCCAACGGGCCGGGCCTGGGCATTGAGATCAACGAGGAATATGTGATCGAGCGCGCGGCCATCGGCCACCGCTGGCGCAATCCGATCTGGCGCCATGCCGATGGAAGTTTCGCCGAGTGGTGATGTTGATTGACTGAAATGCGGTCAAAAATGTGGGAGGGGGCAAGCCCCCTCCCACATTTGATCCAATTTCGTCAGACAGCTCAGTTTTTCAGACCTCAATAAACATAAAAAGAGGCACCTCCCCATGCACCCTGAATCCCTCACCGGACAGGCTCCTTTAGTCACGCCTAGCCGAAAGCGCTTCTTCATCATGGTGCTGCTGTTCATCACCGTGGTGATCAATTACCTCGACCGCAGCAACCTGTCGATTGCCGCCCCGGCGCTGACCAGCGAACTGGGCATTGACCCGGTCCATGTCGGGCTGATTTTCTCGGCCTTCGGCTGGACTTACGCTGCGATGCAGATCCCTGGCGGCTGGCTGGTTGACCGCGTGCCCCCGCGCATTCTCTACACCGCCGCCCTGCTGCTGTGGTCCATTGCCACCGTCATGCTCGGCTTTGCCGCAAGCTTTATCGCGTTGTTCGTGCTGCGCATGGCGGTCGGCGCCCTGGAAGCCCCGGCCTATCCGATCAACAGCCGGGTGGTGACCACCTGGTTTCCCGAGCGTGAGCGCGCCACGGCGATTGGCGTCTACACCTCCGGACAGTTTGTCGGGCTGGCGTTTCTCACCCCCGTGCTGGCCTGGCTGCAGCATGCATTCGGCTGGCACATGGTGTTCGTCGCCACCGGTGGCGTCGGCATTTTGTGGGCGCTGATCTGGTACGCGGTGTACCGCGAGCCCATGGACTTCAAAGGCGCCAACGCGGCGGAAATCCAGTTGATCCGTGAGGGCGGCGGCCTGGTGGATATGCAGGAAAAGGCCGTCAAGGCGCCGTTCAGTTGGGTTGACCTGGGCATTGTGCTGAGCAAGCGCAAGCTGTGGGGCATCTACCTGGGGCAGTTCTGCCTGAACTCCACCCTGTGGTTCTTCCTGACCTGGTTCCCGACCTACCTGGTGAAGTATCGCGGCATGGACTTCATCAAATCCGGTCTGCTCGCCTCGCTGCCGTTCCTGGCGGCGTTCGTCGGTGTGCTGTGCTCCGGGATTTTTTCCGACTGGCTGATTCGCCGGGGCGCGTCGGTAGGCTTTGCGCGCAAGTTGCCGATCATCGGCGGGCTGCTGATTTCCACCGCGATCATCGGCGCCAACTACGTGGATTCCACCGCCTGGGTGATTGCATTCCTGGCGGTGGCGTTCTTCGGCAACGGCCTGGCGTCGATCACCTGGTCGTTGGTGTCCACGCTGGCACCTGCCCGCTTGCTGGGGCTGACCGGTGGTGTGTTCAACTTCATCGGCAACCTGTCGGCCATTGCCACGCCGATCGTGATCGGTTTTCTCGCCAGTGGTGATTCATTTGCGCCGGCGATTACCTATATCGCGGTGCTGGCGCTGCTGGGGGCGCTTTCCTATGTGTTGCTGGTGGGCAAGGTCGAGCGAATCGAGTTGTAAGCAATGCGACCCTGAGGCTGATCGTTCCCACGCAGAGCGTGGGAACGATCGTTCCTGGGGTTGCCTTACCTGTTCACGGCACGGACATCTCGTTACGGAACATGTTGTGCGGGTCCCAGTGCCGCTTGGTGCGGCGCAGGCGGCTTTCGATCATGAGGTCGGGGACGAAAATCTTGTACCAGTAGGGATTTTTCCCATTGCTGGGGTCGCCGCCGACATGGGTCATGTCCAGGTCCGGGTAATTGATGTAGCAACCCTCGAACTGGTCATTGAGGGGCACTCCCTGGTCATTGGCAAACGCTTGGAAAAACAGTCCCTGAATCCAGCGGGCGTGTGCCTGGTCTGCCGCCTCGCCGGCACCGTGCCAATAACATTGCGGTTGCCACTTCAGGTAGGAGGAGCGTTGTGAAGCCGACGACTCTTTGCGAACCGCCGGTGAAGGCTCGTTGATACGCCCGCCAAATGACTGGATTTGTATCAGGCTCTGGGTCAAGTGTTCATCAGGGTCGTCCAGGTGCAGTGTGTCCCAGATCGCCTGGAGCACCTGAGGGGTGAACTCACCCTTTTGATAGGCTGACTTGTAGCGCCCTCGCAGATTGTCCCCCGAACCGTTCAAGGTCTGCTGGCACACCAGCCAATCCAGGCGTCGTGTGGCCGCCAATGCGTCCGGCAATGCATTGATGGTGCGTCCGCGGGCGCCGCCGCTTGGCATATGCACGACGTAAAACGGCACCAGGCATTCCGTCGCGGGCAGGCCAATGGCGGCGAGCATTTTTGCGACGAAATCTTCAAAGGGCGCCTGGTCTTCCAGCCCTCCAGCCCGATCAACGTAGTGAACGCCCAGGGTCACATTGCCGGTGTTTGGGTGGCGCATCTCCAGTTTTGTGGCCAATCCCCAGGTGTCGGGATTGTTTTGGTTGAGGGCGAACCAGTCTTGATAGGCAATAAGCAGATTGTCGAGCCTGGACTTCTCGGTCAGCAGCGACCAGTCCCATTCCAGCGCCAGCCAGAGCACTTCCTTCGGCGCCTCGGGCAACGCCTTGAAGTAATAGCTGGTGATGATGCCGAACTGACCGCCGCCTGCGCCGCAACACGCCGCGAAGAGGTCCAGCTCGTCAGGGTCTGTACTGTCTCGCGAGACATGCACGGGTGTCAGTCCGCTGCCCTGTGCATTGGGCACCAACATGTCCACGCCGTGCAGCCAATCGCACACCAGGCCATGTTTGCGTGACAGCAACCCATAGCCGCCTCCGCAGATATGCCCGCCCAGGCCTACCGAATAGCACGAGCCGCCCGGCAATGTTTTATTGGCCAGCTTGTACAACCTGACGTAGGCGTCCCAATTCTGCGCACCGGCCTCCAGGCGAAAGCTGTAGCGTTCAGGCCGCGCGGGCACCAGCGCGGAAGCGAGTTGCCCGTCGGCAGCGTAGACCACTTGGTTCAGCGGGCTGATATCCAGAATCGATAGCACCTCGTCGCTGTTGCCGGGCATCCTGTTGGAGACGAAACCTTCGTAGCAGTGACCACCGCTTCGAACCGTTATACGGCCGTGGGTGATCGCCAGCGCCTCGGCGGCGGCGTCGATGATGTCCTGGGGACTGTGGCAGAGGTAGATGCGACTCGCGCCGTTGGACGACGACTCGCCCTGCACGTTGCCCAACGGCCAGCGCAGGTTGAAGCCTTTCTGCAAGGTGGAGTGACGGGAGTCTGAAGACGTAATGAGATCAAATGCCATGATGTACTCCTTAAGAGCCAAAGATGACTTCTGATGCAGCTAACTTAACGACCGGATGGCAAGAACTGCGGGGGCTTGCAGAGGCAGTTAGACGACAAGAGGCATGAAGTGCTTGTGGGGTGACGGTATGTCACCCCACAAGCCTAGCGCAAGAATCCGCAGGCGCGCTTACCGGCGAGCGTTGCGCACGCCTTCGGACAGCGCCGCGCAATGGCTCAGTACGCCATCGATCGCTTGCTGGTCGCTGCTGGCGCTGGCGATGTGATCGATCAGCGCGGAGCCCACCACCACACCGTCCGCCAGGCGCGCAATGGCCGCCGCTTGTTGCGGCGTGCGAATGCCGAAGCCGATGCTGATCGGCAGGTCGGTATGGCGACGCAGGCGCTTCACCGCTTCTTCGACGTGCTCCAGGGTTGCCGCGCCGGCACCGGTCACGCCCGCTACTGACACGTAGTACACAAAGCCGGAGCTGCCGTTGAGCACCGTCGGCAAGCGTACATCGTCAGTGGTCGGCGTGGTCAGGCGGATGAAGTCGATACCCGCCGCCTGGGCCGGATCGCACAGTTCACCGTTGTGTTCAGGCGGCATGTCCACCACGATCAGCCCGTCTACGCCCGCTTCCTTGGCGTCGGTGATGAATTGCGGCACACCGTACTTGTGAATCGGGTTGAAGTAGCCCATCAACACCAGCGGCGTGTCGTTGTTGTCTTTGCGGAACTCGCGAACCATCTGCAGGGTTTTCGCCAGGTTCTGCCTGGCTTCCAGCGCACGGATGTTGGCCAATTGGATGGCCGGGCCGTCGGCCATCGGGTCGGTGAAGGGCATGCCCAGCTCGATCACGTCGGCTCCGGCAGCGGGCAGGCCTTTGAGGATCGCCAGCGAGGCGTCATAACCCGGGTCGCCGGCAGTGACGAAGGTCACCAGGGCGGCGCGGTTCTGCTCCTTGAGTTGCGCGAAGCGCGTTTGCAGGCGGCTCATCAATGTTTCTCCTGCTGGGACTGTTCCATATGGTGCATGACGGTCTGCATGTCTTTGTCGCCTCGACCGGACAGGTTGATCACCATCAGATGATCCTTGGGCAGGGTCGGCGCGCGTTTGAATACTTCGGCCAGGGCGTGGGCGCTTTCCAGCGCAGGAATAATCCCTTCCAGGCGGCAGCATTTGTGGAAAGCGTCGAGGGCTTCGTCGTCCGTCACCGAGGTGTACTGGACGCGGCCGATGTCGTGCAACCAGGCGTGTTCAGGGCCGATGCCGGGGTAGTCCAGGCCTGCGGAAATCGAGTGCGCGTCGATGATCTGGCCGTCATCGTCCTGCAGCAGGAAGGTGCGGTTGCCGTGCAGTACACCGGGCACCCCGCCATTCAGGCTGGCGGCGTGCTTGCCGGTTTCGATGCCGTGGCCGGCTGCTTCAACGCCGATGATCTCAACGCTGGTGTCATCCAGGAACGGGTGGAACAGGCCCATGGCATTGGAACCGCCGCCGATGCATGCCACCAGGCTGTCCGGCAGGCGGCCTTCCTGGGCTTGCATCTGGTCGCGGGTTTCCTTGCCGATCACGGCCTGGAAGTCACGCACCATGGCCGGGTAAGGGTGCGGGCCGGCCACGGTGCCGATCAGGTAGAACGTGTCGTCGACGTTGGTCACCCAGTCACGCAGGGCTTCGTTCATTGCGTCTTTCAGGGTGCCGGTGCCGGCGACCACCGGGATCACTTCAGCGCCCAGCAGCTTCATGCGAAACACGTTGGCCTGTTGGCGTTCGATGTCGGTGGTGCCCATGTAGATCACACATTGCAGGCCAAAGCGCGCAGCGACGGTGGCAGTGGCCACACCGTGCATGCCGGCGCCGGTCTCGGCGATGATGCGTTTCTTGCCCATGCGCCGTGCCAGCAGGATCTGGCCGATGCAGTTGTTGATCTTGTGCGCGCCGGTATGGTTCAGCTCTTCGCGCTTGAGGTAGATCTTGGCGCCGCCGCAGAACTCGGTCAGGCGTTCAGCGAAGTACAGCGGGCTTGGACGCCCGACGTAATCGCGCTGGAAGTAGGCCAATTCTTCATTGAACGCCGGATCGATCTTGGCCGCTTCGTATTCACGGGCCAGTTCGAGGATCAACGGCATCAGGGTTTCAGCGACGTAACGGCCGCCGAACGCGCCAAACAGGCCGTTGACGTCGGGGCCGTTGCGCAGGTCGGTCTGGGACTGAGTCATGGGACGCTCCAGGAAAGAAAGGGGGCGGAAAACAATGAGGACCACTCTACCCCTGCCGCTGCGGACTGAAAACCGATAAGATCGCCGTAACCTGTCAGGAAAACTCACAGATGAGCCGAGACCTTCCGCCGCTCAATGCGCTGCGCGCATTTGAAGCCACCGCCCGCCTCGGCAGTGTCAGCCAGGCTGCAGAGCAATTGCATGTCACCCATGGCGCGGTCAGTCGCCAGTTGAAAGTACTTGAAGAACACTTGGGTGTCAGCCTGTTCGTCAAGGACGGGCGCGGCCTTAAACTCACAGATGCCGGGGCAAGGTTGCGCGATGCCAGCGCCGAGGCGTTCGAGCGCCTGCGCGATGTGTGTGCCGAACTCACCCAGCGCAGCGCCGACGCGCCGTTTGTATTGGGGTGTTCGGGCAGCTTGCTGGCACGCTGGTTGATACCGCGTCTGGGACGCTTGAATGCCGATTTGCCGGACTTGCGTCTGCATCTGTCGGCGGGTGACGGTGATCTCGATCCCCGCCGCCCCGGCCTCGATGCCTTGCTGGTATTCGCCGAGCCACCGTGGCCGGCCGATATGCAGGTATACGAGCTGGCCGCCGAGCGCATCGGCGCAGTCATGAGTCCGCGCTTCGCCGGCTATGAGCGCCTTCGCCAGGCCCCCGCCCAGGCCTTGCGTGGCGAACCTCTGTTGCACACTACATCGCGGCCGCAAGCCTGGCCCAGTTGGGCACAGCAACACGGGATCGAACCCGGCGTGCTGAAACTCGGCCAGGGTTTTGAGCATTTGTATTATTTGTTGGAAGCGGCGGTGGCAGGACTGGGCGTGGCGATTGCGCCACAACCGCTGGTGGCGGAGGACCTGCGAGCGGGTCGCCTGGTGGCGCCGTGGGGTTTCAGTGAAACCCCGGCGCACCTGGCGTTGTGGCTACCCAAGCGCGCCGCAGACGGGCGCGCCGGGCAATTGGCGCAGTGGCTCAAGGCTGAGCTAGCGCGCCAACCTGTTTAGTCGCCGCGTTTGCACAGCAGGTAAGCGGCCAGCAGACCCAAAGCGCCTACCGCAACGCCGGCTGTAGTCCATGGGTGCTCTTGTGCGTAGTCGCGAGTGGCAACGCCGGTTTCGCGGATTTTGACTTTGCTTTCTTCGTAGGCGTCGCTGATCAGGTGGCGGGAGTGCTTGAGGGCATTCTCGGCATTGCTTTTCAGGGCCTTCAGGGTTTTGCGCGACTCATCGGATGCGTCGTCCTTGAGGCTCTCGAGGGATTTGAGCAGGCTCGAAATCTCGGCTTCCATGCTTTCCAGCGACGCTTTGCGTAAAGAAGTGTTGGCCATGTGGACATCTCCTGAAGTGATTGAGTGGCGTGTGTAGATACCGACTGCGCCTGTCTCGGAAAGTGCATTAAATCTGAACTTTCGCAGCCAAGCGGTCGCCTCAAGCAGTACGAATATTCACTGCTAGTCTTGATTGACGACCTACAGGAGAAACACCATGAGCGAACATCACACCTACAAGAAAGTCGAACTGGTGGGCTCATCCACCACCACCATCGAGGACGCGATCCAGAACGCCCTGGCCGAAGCCAGCAAGAGCCTCAAGCATCTGGAGTGGTTTGAAGTGACTGAAACCCGTGGGCATATCGAGAATGGCAAGGTTGCTCACTATCAGGTCACCCTGAAGGTGGGATTCCGAATTGCCAGTAGTTGATCGGGCGCGCGGAACTTTGATCGCTGGCCGATTGCCATAACCTGCGCTACACCCAATGCATGCCGACGCCCTGAGCGTCGGCATGCTCTTTTCGACCAGCGCAAGGAAAGTATCGGATGAAGAAGTTCTTGTTGGCGGTAGGTTTGTTGAGCATTGCAGGTACGGCCCTGGCGGCGGGCAAGCCTTGTGAAGAACTGAAAAGCGAAATTGCAGCGAAAATCGACGCCAAGGGCGCGTCGGGGTATTCGCTTGAAGTGGTGGATAAAGGTGCTGCGGCCGGCGGCGATGTAGTCGGCAGCTGTGAAGGCGGCACCAAGGAAATCGTCTACAAGCGCGGTTGATCCCGTGCTGCAGACATAAACGACGCACCTGTGGCGAGGGAGCTTGCTCCCGCTGGAGTGCGTAGCGCTCCCGTTTTTGGGGCCGCTTCGCAGCCCAGCGTGAGCAAGCTCACTCGCCACAGGTGCGTCGTTTGTCGTCTGGGGTTCAGCTCTTCATCACCTGCGCCAGCAGCTCGTAGGAATGAATCCGGTCGGCGTGCTCATACAGGTCGCAGGTAAAGATCAGTTCGTCGGCGCCGGTCTGTTCGATCAACACCTCCAGTTTGGCGCGAATCTTCGCCGGGCTGCCCACCATCGCCAGGCCGAGGAAACTGCCCACCGCTTCTTTCTCGTGGGGCAGCCACAGGCCTTCCATGGTTTTTACCGGTGGGCGCTGCACCAGGCTTTGCCCGCGCATCAGCGCGAGGATGCGCTGGTACACCGAGGTGGCCAGGTAGTCGGCCTGTTCGTCGGTGTCCGCGGCGACCAGCGGAATGCCGAGCATCACGTAGGGCTTGTCCAGCACCGCCGAAGGCTTGAAGTGGTTGCGGTACACCCGAATCGCTTCATGCATCAGCCGCGGTGCGAAATGTGAGGCGAAGGCGTAGGGCAAGCCACGTTCACCAGCCAATTGCGCGCTGAACAGGCTTGAGCCCAGTAACCATACCGGCACGTTGGTGCCAGTGCCGGGCACCGCGATCACCCGCTGGTCGGGCGTGCGTGGGCCGAGATAGGCCATCAGTTCGGCCACATCTTGCGGGAAGTCGTCCGCACTACCGGAGCGCTCACGGCGCAAGGCGCGGGCGGTCATCTGGTCGGAGCCGGGCGCGCGGCCCAGGCCCAGGTCGATACGGCCAGGATACAAACTTTCCAGGGTGCCGAACTGTTCGGCAATCACCAGCGGCGCGTGGTTGGGCAGCATCACTCCGCCGGAGCCGACGCGGATAGTCGAGGTGCCACCGGCCAGATAGCCGAGCAACACCGACGTGGCCGAGCTGGCGATACCGTCCATATTGTGGTGCTCAGCTACCCAGAAACGGTTATAGCCGAGTTTTTCCACGTGCTGGGCAAGGTCCAGGGAGTTGCGCAACGATTGCGCCGCACTGCCGTTGGCGCGTACGGGCACCAGGTCGAGGGTCGAGAACTTCACGTCGGACAGCGATTTCATAGCCTGCTTCTCCAATAGGGGCGCAGGCTTCTTAGACGAACCAAAACCTGCCGCTTCATGTGCATGGTCTATGCAATGAGGGCATATACCCGAGATTCAATAGCAGTCATGAAATTTCCTACTTGTTTGGTAGGTCTTTCCGACAAGATGAACTTTGCCACGGCGTCTATCCTCAGAACCTTACTGACGCAAACCACCGTTCGAGGAGAAAGCTATGAGTATCGTTAAAAAGGCATCCGCGCATTGGGAAGGCGATCTGAAGACCGGCCTGGGTTCCATTTCCACCGAGACCGGCGTGCTGCGCGAAGCGCCCTACGGCTTCAAGGCTCGTTTCGAAGGCGGCAAGGGTACCAACCCTGAAGAGCTGATTGGTGCGGCCCACGCCGGCTGTTTCTCCATGGCATTTTCCATGATTCTCGGCGATGCAGGTCTTAAGGCTGACAGCATCGACACCGAAGCTCAGGTGACGCTCGACCAGGTCGAGGGCGGTTTTGCGATTACCGCTGTGCATCTGGTGCTTAAAGCCAAGATCCCAGGCGCCAGCCAGGCACAGTTCGACGAACTGAGCAAAAAGGCCAAGGAAGGATGCCCGGTGTCCAAAGTGCTGAATGCAACCATCACCCTGGATGCCACGCTTTTGAACTAACCCCTGGACAGTGTGGGAGGGGGCTTGCTCCCGATAGCGATGTATCAGCCAACCAATCTGTAGCTGAACCACCGCTATCGGGAGCAAGCCCCCTCCTACATTTTGTTCTGCGTTAAATCAGAACTCGTGTTTCATAGATGTGGTCCTATAGCCTATGCAGCCTAGACGCACACCCGTGCGCAATGCATTCAGGGAGCTACACACATGAAACGTTTTGCTTTGGCGGTTATCTGCGGCGTATTGGCCACTTCGGCCGTGGCCGCGCCAAAAGACTGCGAAGAGCTGCGCAAGGAAATCGAAGTCAACATCCAGGCCAAGGCGATCCCGTCCTATACCCTGGAAATCATCACCGCCGAAGAAGCCAAGAATCATGACAGCGCCATGATTGTCGGCTCGTGCGAAAACGGCACCAAGCGCATCATCTATCAGAAAAACAACGACTGATCAGATGCAGTTCACGCTGCGCTCTTCGGCGAGCAACTGGCGCGCCGAGTCGTACAGGCGGATGTTGGGCGTGAAGGCCAAGGAGCGCCCTTCCAGTACATAGCGTTGGCCGGCCTGGAAGTGGTCGTACTGCAAGGTCATGAAGCAAGTTCGATACATCATCTGGCTGAGCCCCCCCAACCCACCACCGGCGGGCACTTCGAAGTCGAAGCGCACCATCAATTCGTGGGCCCCGGGCGGCATTTGGAAATAGCGCCCGTCTTCAAGGTTTTTCCCGTCCAGGCGCTGAGCCATGACCAATTTGGCGCCCGGAGTTGGCGTGGTGAAATCGACCCAGGCCTGCTGCGGATCGACGGGCGGGATTGGGGTCGATGCGCAAGCGCTGAGCAACAGGGCGGCGACGGGATACAGAAGCTGGCGCATGGCAGGTACTCAACGCGAGAAGATATTTTGAGTATAAACACGCCATCGCGTGGAAAATTCAAATTCAATTCAAGCACCCACTGCCCAGGAGCAGTCGCGGCATGATCAGGCGTTTTCTTCCAGGGTTGATGGTTATGTTGCTCGGCGGCTGCTCCAGCGTCAGTTACTACGGCCAGTTAGCCAGTGGCCAGTGGCACTTGCTGCGGGCGCGGGAACCGGTGGCCGAGGTCGTTGCCGATCCGGCCCGTCCTCCATCGTTGCGTGAGCACCTGCTTCAATCGCAGAAGGCTCGTACCTTCGCCAGCCAACAGCTGCACCTGCCGGACAATCAAAGCTACCGGCTCTACGCCGATATTGGCCGCCCCTATGTGGTGTGGAATGTGTTCGCCACGCAGGAGTTTTCTCTTTCTGCGCAAAACCACTGCTTCCCCATCGCCGGTTGCGTGGCCTATCGCGGCTATTACCGCCAGGGCGCGGCGCGTGGCGAGGCGGCGTTGCTGCGCCAGCAAGGCATGGACGTGGCGATTGGCGGCGTCGAAGCCTATTCCACGCTGGGCTGGTTCAATGACCCGATCATCAGTTCGATGATGAGCTGGGGTGATGAGCGTCTGGCCACATTGATCTTCCACGAGCTGGCGCATCAGCGCTTTTACGTGAAGGACGACACCGAATTCAACGAGTCATTCGCCACCTTCGTCGAGCAGGAGGGTACGCGGCAATGGCGCGCCGCCCGTGGCCTGGCGCCGCTGAGCGATGCGACGTTGCAGCAGCGCGACCAGTTTACCCGGTTGATTCTCGATACCCGCAAACGCCTGGAAACCCTTTACGCCCAGCCCTTGGCCGCCGATGTGATGCGCCAGGCCAAGGCCGCGCAGTTCGAACGCCTGCGCCGTGAGTACCGCCACCTGCGCGACACCCAGTGGGGCGGCGACAAGCGTTATGACGCCTGGATCAACCAGCCGATGAACAACGCGCGGCTGCTGCCGTTCGGGCTGTATGACCAGTGGGTGCCGGCGTTTGCGGCGTTGTTTGCGCAGGAAGGGCGGGATTGGGTGAGGTTCTATGGGGCGGTGGAAATGTTAGGCGGGTTGCCGGTGGAGCAGCGCAAGGCGGCGTTGAGGCAGTTGGAGAGTGTTGCCCATTAGGGCCTCATCGGGGGCAAGCCCCCTCCCACAATTGGCCTGTGTACACCGCTCAAAATGTGGGAGGGGCGGTGCGACGATTCGACTTGCCCCCGATGGCGGCCTCACGTCCGCCGCAAAAACGCCTGATGCATTTCTACCAAGGTCTCAAAATGCCAGGTCGGCGCTTCGGCATTCAGTTCCTCAAAGCTGCCAAATCCATAGCCTACCGCCACCGAGTCCAGCTCATTGCTGCGCGCGCCGATCAGGTCATGCTTGCGATCACCGATCATCAAGGTGGTGGCCGGGTCCAACCCTTCTTCACGCACCAGATGGGCGATCAACTCGACCTTGTTGGTGCGTGTGCCATCCAGCTCGCTGCCGTAAATCACCTTGAAGTGCTTGGCAAAGTCGAAATGCCGCGCGATCTCACGGGCGAATTCCCACGGCTTGGATGTTGCCACGTAGAGCTGGCGGCCCTGGCTGTTCAGTTCTTCCAGCAGTGGCATCACGCCGTCGAACACCTGGTTTTCATAAAGCCCGGTGACCTTGAAGCGTTCGCGATAAAAATTCACCGCTTCCCACGCCTTTGCCTCGTCGAAGCCATAGAACTGCATGAACGCCTGCAACAACGGCGGGCCGATGAAGTGTTCGAGGCGGGTCAGGTCCGGCTCGTCGATGCCCAGCTTGCCGAGGGCATACTGGATCGAACGCGTGATGCCTTCGCGCGGGTCGGTGAGGGTGCCGTCGAGGTCGAACAGTACCGTCCGGTGGTGCAGGATCATTGATCGAATCCTTCAGCGATGTGCAGGTCTTTTAGCTTTACGTAGTTCGCCGCGCTGTAGGTGAAGAAGGCACGCTCCTTGTCGGTCAGTGGGCGGACCTGTTTAACCGGACTGCCGACGTACAAAAAACCGCTGTCGAGTTTCTTGCCCGGCGGCACCAGGCTGCCGGCCCCGATGATCACGTCATCTTCCACCACGGCCCCGTCCATGACGATGCTGCCCATGCCGATCAGGATGCGGCTGCCTACGGTGCAGCCATGCAGCATGACTTTATGAGCGATGGTGACGTCGTCGCCAATCAACAGCGGGAAACCGTCCGGGTTGAACGGGCCGGCGTGGGTGATGTGCAGCACACAGCCGTCCTGCACGCTGGTGCGCGCACCGATACGGATGCGGTGCATGTCGCCGCGAATCACCGTCAATGGCCATACCGAGCTGTCGGCGCCGATTTCGACATCGCCGATCACCACCGCCGAAACATCGACAAACGCCCCGGCGCACAGGGTTGGCGTGTGATTCTGATAGGTGCGAAGGGTCACGATAGCCTCTCTCTGTTGTACTGATAGCTGCGGTGGGTGTTGATTGTAATTAAGATGGCCCCATCTTTGTCTTATCTGTTTCTTCAGCCAAGGTGCCAACCGTGAGCGCGAACAACCCTCTTCTGCAGCCCTACGACCTGCCGCCGTTCTCGGCGATCCGTGCCGAGCATGTCCAGCCGGCCATCGAACAGATCCTGGCCGACAACCGTGCAGCGATCGCAGACATCCTGCAAAGCCAGGGCAAAAATCCGACATGGGCGGGCCTGGTTCTGGCCATGGACGAGCTCAACGATCGCTTGGGCGCGGCCTGGAGCCCGGTCAGCCACCTCAACGCCGTGTGTAACAGCGCCGAGCTGCGCGAAGCCTATGAGGCTTGCCTGCCGGCCTTGAGCGCCTACTCCACCGAAATGGGGCAGAACCGTGAACTGTTCCAGGCCTTCGAAGCCCTGGCCAACAGCCCGGAGGCCGCCGGTTTCGATGTGGCGCAAAAAACCATCCTGGAACACTCACTGCGCGACTTCCGCCTGTCGGGTATCGATTTGCCGCCCGAGCAGCAGAAGCGCTACGCCGACGTGCAAAGCAAGCTTTCGGAGCTGGGCAGCACATTCTCCAACCAGTTGCTCGATGCCACCCAGGCCTGGACCAAGCACGTCACCGACCAGGCCACCCTCGCCGGCCTAACCGATTCGGCCAAGGCGCAAATGGCCGCTGCCGCCCAGGCCAAAGGCCTCGATGGCTGGCTGATCACACTCGAATTTCCGAGCTATTACGCGGTAATGACCTACGCCCAGGACCGTGCCCTGCGTGAAGAAGTCTACGCGGCCTACTGCACCCGCGCGTCGGACCAGGGCCCGAATGCCGGTCAGAACGATAACGGCCCGGTGATGGAACAGATCCTCGACTTGCGTCAGGAGCTGGCTCAATTGCTGGGCTACGCGTCGTTTGCCGAACTGAGCCTGGCCACCAAGATGGCCGAGTCCAGCGACCAGGTGCTGAGTTTTCTGCGCGACCTGGCCCGGCGCAGCAAGCCGTTCGCCACCCAGGATCTGCAGCAGCTCAAGGCCTACGCCGCCGAACAAGGTTGCGCCGACCTGCAAAGCTGGGACAGCGGTTTCTACGGCGAAAAACTCCGTGAGCAACGCTATAGCGTCTCCCAGGAAGCCTTGCGCGCCTACTTCCCGATCGACAAGGTGCTGGGCGGTCTGTTCGCCATTGTGCAGCGCCTGTACGGCATCGAAATCGCCGAACAGAAAGGTTTCGACGCCTGGCACCCGGACGTGCGCCTGTTCGAGATCAAGGAAAACGGCCAGCACGTCGGCCGTTTCTTCTTTGACCTGTATGCCCGCGCCAACAAGCGCGGTGGTGCCTGGATGGACGGCGCCCGCGACCGCCGCCGCACCGTCGATGGGGTCCTGCAAAGCCCGGTGGCCAACTTGGTATGCAATTTCACCCCGGCCGACAGCGGCAAGCCGGCCCTGCTGACCCACGATGAAGTCACCACCCTGTTCCACGAGTTCGGCCATGGCCTGCACCACCTGCTGACCCGCGTTGAACATGCCGGCGTGTCCGGTATCAACGGCGTGGCCTGGGATGCGGTGGAGTTGCCGAGCCAGTTCATGGAGAACTGGTGCTGGGAGCCTGAAGGCCTGGCGCTGATTTCCGGTCACTATGAAACCGGTGAACCGTTGCCCCAGGACCTGCTGGAAAAAATGCTCGCGGCGAAAAATTTCCAGTCCGGCCTGATGATGGTGCGCCAGCTGGAGTTCTCGCTATTCGACTTCGAACTGCATGCCACCCGCGGCGACGGTCGCACTGTGGCGCAGGTGCTCGAAGGCGTGCGCGATGAAGTCTCAGTGATGCGCCCACCGGCCTACAACCGCTTCCCCAATAGCTTCGCGCACATTTTCGCTGGTGGTTATGCGGCGGGTTACTACAGCTACAAGTGGGCCGAAGTGCTCTCGGCGGATGCCTTCTCCAAATTCGAAGAAGACGGCGTGCTCAATGCCCAGACCGGTCGCGCCTTCCGTGAAGCGATCCTCGCACGGGGCGGTTCCCAGGAGCCGATGGTGTTGTTCGTCGACTTCCGCGGACGGGCGCCGTCGATTGACGCACTCTTGCGCCACAGCGGCCTGAGTGAGGACGCGGCAGCATGAGTGAAGGGCCTGTGATCACCAAAAAGCAATTTATCGCCGGGGCGGTCTGCCCGGCGTGCAGCGAGCCGGACAAGCTGAAGATGTGGACCGAAGACAACGTGCCGCACCGTGAATGCGTGGCCTGCGGCTATACCGATACGCTCAATGACCAGGGGCTGTCAGTGCCCAGGGAGTTGGGTACGCGGGTCAATACCTCGGCGTTGAAAGCGCCGGCGGACCCGAAGGTGCAAGCGGTGCAGTTCTTCCCCAATCCAAAGTTGAAAAAAGACTAGCAGCCTTACGTCGATCCAAAATGTTGGAGGGGGCTTGCCCCCGTGACGGCCGGACAGCCGACGCGGTTCTACCTGACGCTCCGATGTCCAAATGTGGGAGGGGCTTGCCCCCGTGACGGCTGGACAGCCGACGCGGTTCTACCTGACGCTCCGATGTCCAAATGTGGGAGGGGGCTTGCCCCCGATGGCGGCCTCAGGACCGACCAGGATGTTGGATCAGATCGAGTACATATCCGTTTCTGCGGTCACGGCTGCTATGGGTTCCGCTTTTACAGCGGCTCACTTTTGAAAAGCGCAAAAGTAAGCAAAACGCTCTTGCCCCACCACTCGGCACCTCGCCTGGGCTCGGTGTGCCCTCTCTCCGGCTTGAATCCGTGGGCCGCCGCAATGGGCCATCCATGGCCCAGTGCGGCTAACCCGGCGTCCTGCCGGGTTGCCCACGGATTCAAGCCTGCGTTCGGCCAGCGTGGTTTAACGGGGCGCCTGAGATCAAAAGCAAGAGCGGCTCGCTTCGCATCGTGGTTACGGTTGAGCGCTACAGAGTTGTGTATATCTACGCCTACACATGATTGACCCACCGCCATCGGAAGCAAGCCCCCTCCCATTTTTTTGCCCGCCTGTATGCGACTTAGGTCGCTGAATTCCTCCTCCACATGCTTAGCCTGCTATCATTTGTAACCATTAGTTGCCGCTCCCAGCAAAAAAAGCCAAGCCGCTCCCCAGAAGCGGCGGCCAAACCCGTGACCACATGATGAGGTGCACCCATGTCTGATCAAGATCAAGACAACCCCCGGCGTGATTTTCTGCGCAAATCCTTGACCTTGATCCCGGTGGTCACGGTTGCCAGTACCGGCCTTGGCGGTTCGATGCTGATGGCTACGCCCGAGCCTGTCCAGGCCGCGCCAGTCCAGCCGGCTCCCAGTGACAAGGCGTATGAACCGACTTATTTCACCGCCGAGGAATGGGCGTTTATCAACGCCGCCGTCGAGCGTTTGATTCCCGCTGATGCCCAGGGCCCAGGCGCCCTGGAAGCCGGCGCGCCGGAATACATCGACCGTCAGATGAACACCCCGTACGCCAGTGGCGCGCTGTGGTTCATGCAAGGCCCCTTCAATGCCGATGCCGCGCCCGAGATGGGCTGGCAGAGCAAGTTGGTGCCCAAGGAGATCTATCGCCTGGGTATCGCCGCGACGGATGCCTGGTCGAAGGCGTTCAACGGTAAAGCTTTTGCTGCGCAAGACAGCGCTACCCGGGACGATATGTTGCGCCGTCTGGAGGCGGGTGGCAGCGAAGTGAGCGCTCATTTCGACGCGGTGCCGCCGAAGATGTTCTTCAACCTGCTGTTGCAGAACACCAAGGAGGGCTTTTTCTGCGACCCCATCCACGGCGGCAACAAAGGCATGGTCGGCTGGACCATGATCGGGTTCCCCGGCGCCCGCGCCGATTTCATGGACTGGGTGGAGCGCAACGAGCCATACCCCTTTCCGGCTGTTTCCATTCGCGGCGAGAGGGCATGACCGTGGCGACCATCATGAAGAAAGTGGACGCGGTGATCGTGGGCTTTGGCTGGACCGGCGCGATCATGGCCAAGGAACTGACCGAAGCCGGCCTCAACGTGGTAGCGCTGGAGCGCGGCCCGATGCAGGACACCTACCCGGACGGCAACTATCCCCAGGTCATCGACGAACTGACCTACAGCGTGCGTAAAAAACTCTTCCAGGACATTTCCAAAGAGACGGTCACCATTCGCCATAGCGTGAATGACGTCGCCCTGCCCAACCGTCAGCTCGGCGCCTTCCTCCCGGGTAACGGTGTCGGCGGCGCAGGCCTGCATTGGTCGGGCGTGCATTTTCGTGTCGATCCCATCGAATTGCGCATGCGCAGCCACTACGAAGAACGCTATGGGAAGCACTTCATTCCCAAGGACATGACCATTCAGGACTTCGGGGTCAGCTACGAAGAATTGGAGCCGTTTTTCGACTACGCGGAAAAAGTCTTTGGCACTTCCGGCCAGGCCTGGACCGTCAAGGGTCAATTGGTGGGTGAAGGTCGCGGCGGCAACCCCTATGCACCGGATCGCTCCAACCCCTTCCCGCTGGAGGCCCAGAAAAACACGGTCTCCGCGCAGTTGTTTCAGAAAGCGGCTGCTGATGTGGGTTACAAACCCTACAATCTGCCGTCGGCCAATACCTCGGGGCCTTACACCAACCCTTACGGCGCGCAGATGGGACCGTGCAACTTCTGCGGCTTTTGCAGTGGCTACGTGTGCTACATGTACTCCAAGGCGTCGCCGAACGTGAACATCCTGCCGGCGTTGCGTCAGGTGCCGAATTTCGAGCTGCGGCCCAATTCCCATGTGCTCAAGGTCAACCTCGACAGCACCGGGAAGAAAGCCACCGGTGTGAGCTATGTCGACGGCCAGGGGCGGGAATGCGAGCAACCGGCGGACCTGGTGATCCTCGGTGCATTCCAGTTCCACAACGTACGCCTGATGCTGCTGTCGGGCATCGGCAAGCCTTACGACCCGATTACCAACGAAGGCGTGGTCGGCAGGAACTTTGCCTACCAGAACATGGGCACCATCAAGGCGTTCTTCGACAAGGACACCCACACCAACAACTTTATCGGCGCGGGCGGCAATGGCGTGGCCATCGACGACTTCAACGCCGACAACTTCGACCACGGCCCCCACGGCTTCGTGGGCGGCTCGCCGATGTGGGTCAATCAGGCGGGCAGCCGGCCGATTGCCGGCACTTCCAACCCGCCGGGCACGCCGGCCTGGGGCAGTGCGTGGAAGCGTGCCACCGCCGATTACTACACCCACCAGGTATCGATGGATTCCCACGGTGCGCATCAGTCCTACCGCAGCAATTACCTGGATCTGGACCCGGTTTACCGCGATGCCTACGGCCTGCCGCTGTTGCGAATGACCTTCGACTGGCAGGAAAACGACATCAAGATGAACCGCTTCATGATGGAAAAAATGGGCAAGGTCGCCCAGGCCATGAATCCCAAGGCGATCGCCGTGTTGGGCAAAAAGGTCGGTGAGCATTTCAATACCGCGTCGTACCAGACCACTCACCTCAACGGTGGCGCGATCATGGGCACCGACCCGAAAACCAGCGCGTTGAACCGCTACCTGCAGAGCTGGGATGTACACAACGTATTTGTCCCGGGAGCGTCCGCGTTCCCACAAGGTTTGGGCTACAACCCTACCGGTCTGGTAGCAGCTTTGACCTATTGGTCGGCTCGGGCAATCCGCGAGCAGTACCTGAAAAACCCCGGCCCGCTGGTTCAGGCATAAGGAGCGATGACCATGAAAGCACTCGTTATCGCCTCTCTGGCGCTGCTGAGCAGTTGCTCGGTCAGCGCGGCTGAAACCGACCTGATCAAGCAGGGTGAATACCTGGCCCGTGCCGGTGACTGTGTGGCTTGCCACACCGCCAAGGGCGGCAAGCCATTCGCCGGCGGCCTGCCGATGGAAACCCCCATTGGTGTGATTTATTCCACCAACATCACACCGGACAAAACCGGCCTGGGCGACTACAGCTTCGAAGACTTCGACAAGGCCGTGCGCCATGGCGTCGCCAAGAGCGGTAGTACGCTGTACCCGGCGATGCCCTACCCGTCTTACGCACGCGTCAGCGACAGCGATATGCAGGCGCTATATGCCTACTTCATGAAAGGCGTCGAGCCGGTCGCCCAGGAGAACAAGGACAGTGATATTCCCTGGCCGTTAAGCATGCGCTGGCCCCTGGCGGCATGGCGCTGGATGTTCGCGCCAGCGGTCGAGGAATATCAGGTACAAGCGGCCGCCGACCCCGTGGTCAGCCGTGGCGCCTACCTGGTCGAAGGCCTGGGCCATTGCGGTGCGTGCCATACACCGCGCGCCTTGACCATGCAGGAAAAAGCCCTGAGCGCCGCCGACGGCAGCGCATTCCTGTCCGGCAGCGCGCCGCTGGAAGGCTGGATTGCGAAAAGCCTGCGCGGCGACCACAAGGACGGCCTCGGCAGTTGGAGCGAAGAGCAACTGGTGCAATTTCTCAAGACCGGTCGCAGTGATCGCAGCGCGGTGTTCGGCGGCATGAGCGATGTGGTGGTCCACAGCATGCAACACATGTCGCAGGACGACCTGACCGCGATTGCCCGTTACCTCAAGAGCCTGCCGGCGGTGGACCCCAAGGACCAGCCGCACCAGTACGACAAACAAGTGGCCCAGGCGCTGTGGAAAGGGGATGACAGCAAGCCGGGCGCCTCGGTGTACATCGACAACTGCGCGGCCTGCCACCGTACCGATGGGCATGGCTATACGCGGGTGTTCCCGGCGCTGGCGGGCAACCCGGTGCTGCAGACGGCGGATGCCACGTCGTTGATCAACATTGTGTTGAACGGCGGTACCTTGCCCGCCACCCACGCCGCGCCGTCGACCTTCACCATGCCGGCATTCGCCTGGCGCTTGTCGGACCAGGAAGTGGCCGACGTGGTCAGTTTCATCCGTGGCAGCTGGGGCAATCAGGGCGCACCCGTGAGCGCAGGCGACGTGGCCGATCTACGCAAGAACGATATGCGCACCACCTCGGGTGACGACCTGGGACAGGTCACGCAAAAGCACTGACCGCCGGACGGCACTGGTCAGAAACCTCGCGTCTCGATACTGTATATAAAAACAGTATCGAGGCGTTTTCATGACCACTGCACTGCCACCCCGTGGCCGGGGCACGGCCACCAACCTGCATAATCGTTTCGCGCCTACCGTCAGCGTGGCCGAGGACGACGGCTGGTTCCAGGAAGTGCCGCCCACCCAGGGCACCGAAGTGCGCATCGAAACGGCCAAGACCATCATCACCCGCAATAACTCGCCGGACTTGCCGTTTGATCGTTCCATCAACCCCTATCGCGGCTGTGAGCACGGCTGTATCTACTGCTATGCACGGCCCAGCCATGCCTACTGGGACATGTCGCCGGGGCTGGATTTCGAAACCCGACTGATCGCCAAGAGCAATGCCGCCGACGTGCTTGAACAGCAGCTCTCGAAGCCGGGGTACGTATGCGCGCCGATCAACCTGGGCTCCAACACTGACCCGTACCAGCCTATCGAGCGTGAATACAGGATCACCCGCCAAACCCTCGAAGTGCTGCTGCGCTATCGGCACCCGGTGACCATCATCACCAAGGGCTCATTGATCCTGCGCGACTTGGACCTGCTTGCCGAACTGGCCCGGCAACGGCTTGTGGCGGTAATGATCAGCCTCACCAGCCTCGACGATGAGCTCAAGCGCATCCTTGAGCCACGCACGGCAGCACCCAAGGCGCGATTGCGGGCGATACGGGTGATGCGGGAGGCAGGTATTCCGGTGGGTGTGCTGTGCTCGCCGATGATTCCGATGATCAATGACATGGAGTTGGAAAGCCTGCTTACCGAGGCCCATGCCGCAGGTGCGCAAAGTGCCGCGTACATGATGCTGCGCCTGCCGCTCGAGGTGGCGCCGCTGTTCGAGGAGTGGCTGGCGGCGCATTACCCGCAGCGCGCGGCGCATGTGATGAGCCTGGTGCGTCAGGTGCGTGGTGGCCAGGTGTATGACAGCCGTTTCGGTGTGCGCATGCGCGGTGAGGGCCCGTTTGCCGATCTGCTGGCCCAGCGTTTCAGCAAGGCGATCAAACGTCTTGGGCTCAACCGGCGCGAAGGCTTCAATCTTGATTGCACGGCATTTTGCCCACCGGGCAGGCAAATGGCATTGTTGTAGACTGAAGCAGACAAATGCGAAACCGCTGTAGGAATGGTCGCGTTTTGATATCAATGAAACCCCCGATCTAGAGCGGTTCATTCAGTTTGAGTTAAGTTTCGATGGGTACCTTGTTCAACGAGTGACTGATGAGTCGGTGCCTTGGTCGGTGAAGTTCCCAACTATTTCACCGCCCAGGCGTCGAACTGACCTGAACACTTTCCCTGCATTGATCAAGAGGTTGAATCATGAGTGATAAGGATAAACAGCCGTTGGCTGCGTCGGCTTCAGCCCCTCAAGTGGCGGAAACCGCCGATGCAGCGCTGCAGCATATCGTTGACGGTTTTTTGCATTTTCATCACGACGTCTTCCCCCAGCAGGAAGAACTCTTCAAGAAACTCGCCACGGCCCAGAGCCCGCGTGCGATGTTCATTACCTGCGCCGATTCGCGCATCGTGCCCGAGCTGATTACGCAAAGCTCGCCCGGCGACCTGTTCGTGACCCGCAACGTGGGTAACGTGGTCCCTCCCTACGGCCAGATGAACGGCGGTGTTTCCACGGCCATCGAATACGCGGTACTCGCCCTGGGCG
The DNA here is from genome assembly GCF_022807995.1 of Pseudomonas orientalis. Taxonomy (NCBI): domain Bacteria; kingdom Pseudomonadati; phylum Pseudomonadota; class Gammaproteobacteria; order Pseudomonadales; family Pseudomonadaceae; genus Pseudomonas; species Pseudomonas orientalis. Next base: position 56,202 of record NZ_CP094351.1, read on the forward strand.
TACAGCACATCATCGTGTGCGGGCACTCCGATTGCGGCGCCATGCGTGCGGTACTCAATCCCGACAGCCTCGAGAAGATGCCGACGGTCAAGGCCTGGTTGCGTCATGCCGAGGTAGCCAAAACGATGGTTCACGACAACTGCGACTGCGCCAATGAAGGCGAGAGCATGAAGGTGTTGACTGAAGAAAACGTCATCGCCCAGTTGCAGCACTTGCGCACCCACCCTTCCGTGGCTTCGCGCATGGCCAATGGCCAATTGTTTATTCACGGCTGGATCTACAACATCGAGACCAGCGAGATCCGGGCCTACGACGCGGATCAGTCGGCGTTCCGACCGTTGGGCGGCGAAGGCCCGATTCCATCCGCGACGCCTAAAGCGCGCTTCTAACACACTTCCCTGCCGGGTAATGCGGTGGCTGCCATGGACGCAGCCAGGCTTTACCGCGCCCGGCGAATGCCTCGGGAGAGTCATCATGCGTGCTGCTCAATTGAAAGCTGTTCTGCCTCGGGAGCTGCTCGCCTCCGTGGTGGTATTCCTGGTCGCCCTGCCCTTGTGCATGGGGATTGCAATCGCGTCCGGCATGCCGCCGGCCAAGGGGTTGATCACCGGCATCATCGGTGGTCTGGTGGTGGGCTGGTTGGCCGGTTCTCCACTGCAAGTCAGCGGTCCGGCAGCGGGCCTGGCGGTGTTGGTGTTCGAGCTGGTGCGCCAGCACGGCATGCTGATGCTGGGGCCTATCCTGCTGCTGGCGGGTTTTCTGCAGTTGGTGGCCGGGCGCCTGCGCCTGGGCTGCTGGTTCCGCGTGACGGCGCCGGCGGTGGTGTACGGCATGCTCGCGGGGATCGGCGTGCTGATCGTGTTGTCGCAGATCCATGTGATGCTCGACGGTGCGCCCAAACCGTCGGGGCTGGATAACCTGGCAGGCTTCCCGGCCGCATTGATCGAAGCGATTCCCACCCTCGGCGGCGGGCTCGGCTGGCAGGCGGGCTTGCTCGGTGTGTCGACGATGCTGGTGATGTACCTGTGGGATAAATTTCGGCCGCAGAAGCTGCGCTTCGTGCCAGGCGCTCTGCTGGGCGTAGGCCTGGCGACAGTGACCAGCCTGGTGCTGGCATTGCAGGTCAAGCGTGTGGAAGTGCCGGAAAACCTGTCCGATGCCATCGATTGGCTGCGTCCCAGCGACCTGCTCAATCTGGCTGACCCGCAGCTGCTGATCGCCGCATTCGCCGTCGCGTTTATCGCCAGCGCCGAGACGCTGCTGTCCGCCGCAGCAGTCGACCGCATGCACAGTGGGCAGCGCTCGGATTTCGATAAGGAATTGTCCGCCCAGGGTGTGGGCAACATGCTGTGCGGATTGGTCGGCGCCTTGCCGATGACCGGCGTGATTGTGCGCAGTTCGGCCAACGTCCAGGCGGGCGCCACTACGCGTTTGTCGGCGATGTTCCATGGGCTGTGGCTGCTGGGCTTCGTGCTGTTGCTGTCGAGCGTGCTGCAGAGCATCCCGGTGGCGAGCCTGGCGGGCGTGCTGGTGTATACCGGGATCAAGCTGGTGGACGTGAAGGCGTTCAAGGCCTTGGGACGTTATGGTCGGATGCCGATGTTCACCTATGCGGCCACGGCGTTGGCGATCATCTTCACCGATCTGCTGACGGGCGTACTGGTGGGCTTCGGACTGACGCTGGTCAAACTGGCCTTCAAGGCATCACGGCTGAAAGTCAGCCTGATCGATTTGCCCCAGGACGGTGAGATGGAGTTGCGCCTGACCGGTGCGGCGACGTTCCTCAAAGTACCGGCGTTGACGCAGGTGCTGTCGACCGTGCCGTCGGGCACCACCGTGCATGTACCGCTCAATAACCTGAGTTATATCGACCACTCCTGCCTGGAATTGCTGGAGGAATGGGGGCGGGCCAATGCGGCCAAGGGCTCGAAGCTGGTGATCGAAGCGCGTGGTTTGAAGCGTCGGTTGGAAGGTCGGGTAAGGACAACGGTGGGGATTGGCTCTGCGCCGTCTACTACCTGATACCTGACGAAACCGGATAAAAATTGTGGGAGGGGGCTTGCCCCCGATAGCGGTGGACCAGTCAAAATGTCTTTGGCTGACACACTGCTATCGGGGGCAAGCCCCCTCCCACATTGGAGTTTTATCGGATTCGAGATTCAGGCAGGCTGATCCAGCGCCAGCTCAACGCCCAACTGGCGCGACAGGCACGGCCAGCGCTTCCACGCGGCCTCTGTGTCGGGGCTTTTGAGCGTTTCGCGATACGCCTCGACCGACTCCAGCGCAAAGCTCTCCTCGTTCAGCATCTCATCCACCGCCAGGTGCACCGCTTCATCCAGCTGATTGGCGAAGGTTTCACCAATCAGTTGATGGGCAATCAGGTTGGCGACGGTGGTGTCCGCCGGAATCAGCGGCTGGCCGAAATGCTTGATATACAGATCGTTAACCTCCTCCACCAGACGATGGGCCAGGTAGGCTTCGTCCAGCAGGCCGTCCAGACCTTCGTGGCCAGCCAGGATCGCTGGCGGCTGCAGGAAGAAATGCTCGGCAATCTTCAGCACGGGCTTGATCTGGCTTTCGATCCCGGCTTCGCGAGCCACGTCATTGGCTGCGTCCAGCAATTCGGGGACGAGGTCGATATACGCGGTGACAAATCGGGTCATGACAATGTTGCGATCTCCGTCAGCCAGGGAAATAGCCGAATGCAAGTGCGGCAACTGTCTTTCCAGTTGCCGGGCAAGCTGGCCCGTCGTGGCTTCGTGTTGATGGGCACGGGAAATCTGCTCGCGCAATGCGGCGGTGTTCATGAAGACTCCAGTCATGCAGGCGTAGGAAAAGAGAGAGGATAAGGTAGCTCGTTTATACGAGCGCCTAAGATGCATTTGTCATAATTATTTCATGGTTATACGTAGGCGTTATATCGATTTGCCATCGCTCGTCGGATAAACGATTCCGCCGCCTATTTTATTAGGCCTCAAGCGTGCGTTTCCACTCATTTGTCCCTACACATTGCGGGGTCGCTACGGCTGTCTATACTCGCTTTGTACGCAATTAGCTGATGACGCCCGACTGCAGACGCAGGCGAGGCTTGGCGGTTGTAAGCAGTCTGGAAGCCGCTCCCTTCGCCGCAGGTGCAAACCGGCGGGATAACAAGAAACATAAAGGGGAAACCGCAATGACGCGACATCCACACGTTTGGATGGGCTTACTGTTGTGGTCAATATTCGGCCAGGCCCACGCGGCCTGGACAACGAATATGGCGCCAGGGGCTACTGAAGTCAGTCACGCTGTGTTTGACCTGCACATGACCATTTTCTGGATTTGTGTGGTGATCGGCATCGTTGTGTTTGGCGCGATGTTCTGGTCGATGATCCTGCACCGCCGTTCCACGGGCCAGGTAGCCGCCAAGTTCCATGAGAGCACCACCGTAGAAATTCTGTGGACCGTGGTGCCGTTGCTGATCCTGGTGGCTATGGCCATTCCAGCCACCAAGACCCTGATCAACATCTACGACAGCAGTGAGTCGGATATCGATATCCAGGTCACCGGCTATCAGTGGAAGTGGCATTACAAATACCTGGGCCAGGACGTGGAGTTCTTCAGCAACCTGGCCACGCCCGCCGAGCAGATCCATAACCAGGCCACCAAGGGCGAGCATTACCTGCTGGAAGTCGACCAGCCGCTGGTGCTGCCGGTGGGCGCCAAGGTGCGCTTTCTGGTGACCGCCGCCGACGTGATCCATTCGTGGTGGGTGCCGGCCTTTGCGGTCAAGCGCGACGCCATCCCAGGTTTCGTCAACGAAGCCTGGACCCGTGTCGAGAAGCCCGGCATCTATCGCGGCCAGTGCGCCGAGTTGTGCGGCAAGGACCACGGGTTCATGCCCATCGTGGTCGAAGTCAAATCCCAAGCCGACTACGACAACTGGCTCGGTGAGCGCAAGCAAGAGGCAGCCAAGCTCAAGGAGCTGACCTCCAAGGAGTGGACGCTGGACGAGCTGGTGGCGCGCGGCGACAAGGTCTACCACACCACCTGCGTGGCCTGTCACCAGGCCGAAGGCCAGGGCCTGCCGCCGATGTTCCCCGCGCTCAAAGGCTCGAAAATCGCCACCGGCCCCGCCGCCGATCACCTGAATATTGTCTATCACGGCAAGCCCGGCACCGCGATGGCGGCCTTCGGCAAGCAACTCTCGGAAGTGGACATCGCCGCCGTGGTGACCTATGAGCGCAATGCCTGGGGCAATAACAAGGGCGACATGGTCACGCCCAAAGACGTGCTGGCTCTGAAACAGGCGGAAAGCAAATGACTAACTTCATTGCAAATGCCCTGAATCGCCCCGCCCACTCGCCTGCAGGAGAACGGCCATGAGCACTGTGATCGATGACCATGGTCACGCCGACCACGTCCACGGCCCCGCGAAAGGGCTGATGCGCTGGGTGCTGACCACCAACCACAAGGACATCGGCACGATGTACCTGTGGTTTGCCTTCACCATGTTCCTGCTGGGCGGTTCTTTCGCCATGGTGATTCGCGCCGAGCTGTTCCAGCCCGGCTTGCAGATCGTGGAGCCGGCGTTCTTCAACCAGATGACCACCATGCACGGCCTGATCATGGTATTCGGCGCGGTGATGCCGGCCTTTGTCGGCCTGGCCAACTGGATGATCCCGCTGATGATCGGCGCGCCGGACATGGCCCTGCCGCGCATGAACAACTTCAGCTTCTGGTTGCTGCCGGCGGCGTTCCTGCTGCTGGTGTCGACCCTGTTCAGCCCCGGCGGCGGACCGAATTTCGGCTGGACCTTCTACGCGCCGCTCTCCACCACCTATGCGCCGGAAAGCGTGACGTTCTTCATCTTTGCGATCCACCTGATGGGCATCAGTTCGATCATGGGCGCGATCAACGTGGTCGCCACCATCCTCAACCTGCGCGCACCGGGCATGACCCTGATGAAAATGCCGCTGTTCGTGTGGACCTGGCTGATCACCGCGTTCCTGCTGATTGCGGTAATGCCCGTACTGGCCGGTTGCGTGACCATGATGCTGATGGATATCCACTTCGGCACCAGCTTTTTCAGTGCGTCAGGCGGTGGTGACCCGGTGCTGTTCCAGCATGTGTTCTGGTTCTTCGGGCACCCTGAGGTGTACATCATGATCCTGCCGGCATTCGGGGCCGTCAGCTCGATCATCCCGACCTTTTCGCGCAAGCCGTTGTTTGGCTACACCTCGATGGTCTACGCCACGGCGAGCATTGCGTTCCTGTCGTTCATCGTGTGGGCGCACCACATGTTTGTGGTCGGTATTCCGTTGGTGGGCGAGCTGTTCTTCATGTATGCCACCCTGCTGATTGCGGTGCCTACCGGGGTCAAGGTGTTCAATTGGGTCAGCACCATGTGGCAGGGCTCGCTGACGTTCGAGACGCCAATGTTGTTTGCGGTGGCCTTCGTGATCCTGTTCACCATCGGCGGCTTTTCCGGGCTGATGCTGGCAATTGCGCCGGCGGACTTCCAGTACCACGACACCTACTTCGTGGTGGCGCATTTCCATTACGTGCTGGTACCCGGCGCGATCTTCGGCATCTTCGCTTCGGCCTACTACTGGCTGCCGAAATGGACCGGCCACATGTATGACGAAACCCTGGGCAAGCTGCACTTCTGGCTGTCCTTCGTGGGCATGAACATGGCGTTCTTCCCGATGCACTTCGTGGGCCTGGCCGGCATGCCGCGCCGGGTGCCGGACTACAACCTGCAGTTCGCCGACTTCAACATGGTGTCCTCGATTGGTGCCTTCATGTTCGGCGCCACGCAGATCTTCTTCCTGTTTATCGTGATCAAGTGCATTCGCGGCGGCCCCGCCGCACCGGCCAAGCCGTGGGATGGCGCCGAAGGCCTGGAATGGAGCGTGCCCTCGCCCGCGCCGTACCACACCTTCACCACGCCGCCGGAGGTCAAATGAACAGCCTTGCGCAAACCCACTGTGGGAGGGGGCTTGCCCCCGATAGCTATCTCACAGCCAATGACAGTGTCGACTGGTACACCGCCATCGGGGGCAAGCCCCCTCCCACATTAGTGTGTGGCCATCATGGCTGACTCCGTGCCTCTCAAACGCCTGGTCACACGCCTGCTCATTCTGGTGCTGGCCATGTTCGCCTTTGGCTTCGCCCTGGTGCCGATTTACGACGTGATGTGCAAGGCGTTCGGTATCAACGGCAAGACCGGCGGGCAATACGAGGGCGAGCAGGTCGTCGACCCGTCGCGCCAGGTGCGTGTGCAGTTTTTGTCCACCAACGCCATCGATATGGTCTGGGATTTCCATGCCAAGGCCGACGAAGTCGTGGTCAATCCGGGCGCTGTGACCGAGATGCTGTTTGTGGCCTACAACCCCACCGACAAACCGATGACCGCCCAGGCGGTGCCAAGCATTTCCCCGGCCGAAGCGGCGATGTATTTCCACAAGACCGAGTGCTTTTGCTTCACCCAGCAAGTGCTGCAGCCGGGCGAGCGTATCGAGATGCCGGTGCGCTTTATCGTCGATCGCGCGATGCCCAGGGATGTGAAGCACTTGACCCTGGCCTACACGCTGTTCGATATCACCGCACGCCAGCCGCCCGGGGCGGCCCGCAGCGGCGGCTAGCTACTGTTTGCCCGCTCAATCAGGAGAGCGAATACATGTCGACTCATGATACGTACTACGTACCGGCGCAAAGCAAATGGCCGATAATTGCCACGATTGGCCTGTTGGTCACCGTGTATGGACTGGCCGTGTGGTTCAACGACCTCAAGGCGCTACGCCCGGAATCCCACGGCCCGTGGATCTTTTTCGTCGGCGGTCTGTTGCTGGCCTACATGCTGTTCGGCTGGTTCGGCGCAGTGATCAAGGAAAGCCGTGCCGGTTTATACAGTGCGCAAATGGACCGTTCGTTCCGGTGGGGCATGAGCTGGTTCATTTTTTCCGAAGTGATGTTCTTCATCGCGTTCTTCGGCGCGCTGTTTTACGTGCGCACCTGGTCGGGGCCATGGTTGGCGGGCGAGGGGCCCAAGGGCATCGCGCATATGCTGTGGCCCAATTTCGAGTTCGCCTGGCCTTTGCTGAACAACCCGGACCCCAAGCTGTACCCGGCGCCCAAAGGCACCATCAGCCCGTGGGGCCTGCCGCTGGTCAACACCATCCTGCTGGTGAGCTCCAGCGTGACCATCACCATTGCCCACCATGCCCTGCGCAAAGGGCATCGCGGCGCGCTGAAGCTCTGGCTGGCGCTGACCGTGCTGCTGGGCCTGGCGTTTCTCGGGTTCCAGGCCGAGGAATACATCCACGCCTATAAAGAGTTGGGCCTGACGCTGGGGTCGGGCGTGTACGGCGCGACGTTTTTCATGCTCACCGGGTTTCACGGCGCCCACGTGACCATCGGCACGATCATTCTGTTTGTGATGCTGATGCGCATCCTTAAGGGGCATTTCAATGCCGAGCACCAGTTCGGTTTCGAGGCGGCCAGTTGGTATTGGCACTTCGTGGATGTGGTGTGGATCGGGCTGTTTTTCTTTGTGTATGTGCTGTGAGCCGTTCTACCACGGCGCATGCGAGACCAACTGGCCGCTGAAAAAGCCCCAGGCGATCAGCCCCACGGTGATTGCGGCCAACACCACACGTACGGTCAGGGCAGTGACGAGGCGGTTGGAATGTCCCGCGTCCTTGACCAGAAAGAACAAGCCACTGAACAGGCTCGCAACGGTCGCGATCAGCATCAGGGCAATGGCGGCTTTGAGCATGGTCTGGCTCCGGGCTGTAGGGAGAGGGGCAATGAAATCCAGTATAGCCAGTGCCAGGCAGCGCTTTCGGCCCGGTATCGCGCCGACGTTGGTGGTGCTGATGCTGCTGCCGTTGATGATCGGCCTGGGGTTCTGGCAGCTGTCACGCGGCCATGAAAAACAGCAGTGGGTCGACACCTACGCAGAGCGGCGTGCCGCCGAGCCTATCGGCAGCGAGCAACTTGGAACGAGCGCCGATCCAGCCTTTCGCCGGGTTCATCTGCGCGGCAACTTCGACGCCGAACACAGCGTGTTGCTCGACAACCGTATGCGCGACGGCAAGGCCGGTGTGGAGTTGCTGCAACCCTTTCATGACCAGGCCAGCGGCCTTTGGGTGTTGCTCAATCGCGGCTGGCTGCCCTGGCCCGACCGCCGTACGCCACCGGCGTTCGCCACGCCGGATCAGCCGGTGAACCTGGTGGCCTGGGTGTACGTCGCTCCCGGCGAAACCTTCCAGTTGCATGTCGACCCCGCGACCGCGCAATGGCCGCGCCTATTGACCGCGTTGCATCCCGCCGCCCTCTGGGCCGAGTTGGGCCGCAGCGGGTTCGCGTTTGAACTGCGCGCCGAAGCCGGCCCCGGTACGTACGACACCACCTGGCCTGTGGTCGCCATGGGTCCGGAAAAACACCTGGGGTATGCGGTGCAGTGGTTTGCCATGTCGCTGGCGCTGCTGGCGCTCTACCTCTACCTCGGATTGCACAACGCAAAGGAGCAGCGCCATGGGAGCCGCCATGAATCCACTCAACCTGTCTGAAGTGCCGGACCGGCGTAAGGGCCGCTGGCAGTTGATCCTGATCCTGCTGATGGTGGTAGGCCCGATGGTGCTGGCGACCTTGATGTACAAGCTGCAATTCTGGGTGCCGGACAGTCGCAGTTATCACGGGGAACTCATCGGTAACGGCCAGACCCGCGCCGATATTGGCGTGCAGGCCGATGAGGCGCGCTGGCAACTGCTGGTCACCGCCCCCGCCCCCTGCGCCGCCGAGTGTCGGCAACTCGTGTACCTGGCGCGCCAGCTGCAGATCGGCCTGGGTCGCGATGCATCCCGCGCCAGCCACGCACTGGCCAGTGCGCAGGCGGTGGGGAGCGAATACGAGACCAGGCTCAAGGCCGAATATCCGCAATTGCAGCGCTATTCACTGGACCTCTCGACCTTCAACCGCAATCCCGCTGCGCCTGGCGATGCGCAACTGTGGGTCGTCGACCCCCACGGCAACCTGGTGCTGCGCTATGACGCCAAGGTCAACGGCAAGGACTTGCTCAACGACCTGCGCCTGCTGCTGAAACTGTCGAACATCGGATAAGGGCATCGTCATGGCCAAGCCTGGATTTCGCCTCGCGTTGTTTGCCACCTTGCTCGCGCTGATCGTCGTGTTGCTCGGCGCCTATACCCGCCTGACCCATGCCGGCCTCGGGTGCCCGGACTGGCCGGGGTGCTACGGCTTTATCAGCGTGCCGCAAAGTGCAGCCCAACTGGCCCATGCCGAACTGCACTTTCCTGATACGCCCGTGGAGGCCGACAAGGGCTGGGCCGAGATGACCCACCGCTACTTTGCCGGCACCCTCGCCATCCTCATCGCGCTGCTGGCGGCGCGGGCGTGGAACCACCGGCGTGACCCGGGCCAGCCGGTGAAGTTGCCGCTGTTCGTATTGATAGTGGTGTGCGCCCAGGCGGCGTTTGGCATGTGGACGGTGACGCTGAAGCTCTGGCCGCAGGTGGTGACGGGCCACCTGTTGGGCGGCTTTGCCACGTTGAGCCTGCTGTTCCTGCTGACCCTGCGCCTGTCCGGCGTGCTGCCCGCGCTGATCGTGCCCAGGCGCCTGCAATATTGGGCAACGGCGGGGCTGGTGCTGGTGATCGGGCAGATTGCGTTGGGCGGTTGGGTCAGTTCCAACTATGCGGCGGTGGCCTGTGTCGATTTGCCGACGTGTCACGGTCAATGGTGGCCGGCGGCGGACTTCGCCAATGGCTTTCACCTGACCCAGCATATCGGTCCTAATTACCTGGGCGGCCAACTGGACAGCGATGCACGCACGGCCATTCACCTCACTCATCGCGTGGGTGCGGTGCTGGTCACGCTGGTGTTGCTGGGCTTGGCCTGGCAGTTGCGCGCGGTGGGCATGACGCGCCTGGCGGGCCTGCTGTTGATCGCCCTGGCGGCGCAAGTCAGCCTGGGCCTGAGCAATGTGGCGTTCGGCTTGCCGCTGCCGGTAGCAGTGGCGCACAACGCCGGGGGCGCAGCCCTGTTGCTGACCCTGGTGCTGGTCAATTATCACGCGCGCACCAGCCTGGTTCGAGTGCGCCACCCACGTCTGATCGCCTGGCGCTTTAGCCCGCGCAAACAGGTGTCGGGCCTGATAACCCTTAAAGGAGATATGCCATGGCGTCCTTGATCGGCGCGCGTCACGGCCAGGCCCTCTGGCGTGACTATCTGGAGCTGACCAAGCCGAAAGTGGTGGTGCTGATGTTGATCACCTCGCTGGTGGGCATGTTCCTCGCCACCCGCGCCGGGGTGCCGTGGACGGCGCTGGTGTTCGGCAACCTGGGCATTGCCCTGTGTGCGGGTGCGGCGGCGGCGGTCAACCATGTGGTGGATCGGCGTATTGATGCGCTGATGGCGCGCACTCACAAACGGCCACTGGCCGAGGGGCGGGTCTCGGCCGTTGCGGCGCTGGTCTTTGCGTTGGTGCTGGCGGTGACGGGCCTGGCGCTGTTACTGGCGTTCACCAATCCCCTGGCGGCCTGGCTGACCCTGGCTTCGTTGCTGGGCTACGCGGTGATCTATACCGGGTTTCTCAAGCGCGCAACGCCGCAGAACATCGTCATCGGCGGCCTGGCCGGCGCCGCGCCGCCGTTGCTGGGCTGGGTCGCCGTGACCGGGCATATCAGCGCCGAGCCCCTGCTGCTGGTACTGATCATCTTCGCCTGGACGCCGCCGCACTTCTGGGCGCTGGCCATCCATCGCAAGGAGGAGTACGCCAAGGCCGACATCCCGATGCTGCCGGTGACCCATGGCGAGCACTACACCAAGGTGCATATCCTGCTCTACACCTTCGTCCTGCTGGCGGTGAGCCTGATGCCTTATGTCATCCGTATGAGCGGGCTGCTGTACCTGGCGTGCGCGCTGTTACTGGGCGGGCGCTTTCTGCAATGGGCCTGGGTGCTGTACCGTGGCAGCCAGCCGCACGCGGCGATCAACACCTTCAAGTATTCTGTCTGGTACCTGCTGTTGTTGTTTATCGCCCTGCTCGTAGACCACTACCTACTGTTGAACCTATGACTCGAACTCAAAAAACTGTCTTCATTCTGGTGGCCCTGGTGGCGTTGATCATGGGCCTGACCGTCAACAAAGTACTCTCGGGCAAAGGCCAGGGCGACCCGACCGCGCTGATCGACGCCGGCATTATCCTGCTGCCGCAAAGCCGCCAGTTGCCTGCTGTGAGCATGACCAACCAGGACGGCCAGCCGGTGCTGGTCAATGAGCTGCAGGGCAAATGGAGCCTGCTGTTCTTCGGCTATACCTTCTGCCCGGACATCTGCCCAACCACCCTCGCCCAACTGCGCCAGATCAAGAGCGAGTTGCCCAAAGAGGCGGTGGATAAGTTGCAGGTGATCCTGGTCAGCGTCGACCCGAACCGCGACACCCCGGCCCAGCTCAAGCAGTACCTGGGCTATTTCGATCCGCAATTTCAGGGGTTGACCGGCGCAAATGTGCAGGATGTACAGAAGGTCTCCAATGCCGTGAGCATTCCCTTCATTCCTGCGGACACCAGCAAGCCGAACTACACCGTCGACCACAGCGGCAACCTGGCGCTGATCGGCCCGGATGGCACCCAGCGCGGGTTTATCCGCGCGCCGTTGAACAACCAGAAGCTGGTGGCGCAGTTGCCAGTGCTGCTGCAGCGTAAATAACGCACAACACAATACAAATGTGGGAGGGGGCTTGCCCCCGATGGCGGCGGATCAGTCGATGAAGATGTTGACTGACCCACTGCTATCGGGGGCAAGCCCCCTCCCACATTTTGATCTCCATGGATCTGGAGAGGGTGATCGTTCCCACGCTCTGCGTGGGAATGCCGCCCTGGACGCTTTGAATCAGAACGCCGGCTTGATCGCGCCTTTGTACTTGTCTTCGATGAATTGCTTCACTTCAGGCGTGTGCAGGGCTGCAACCAGCTTCTTCACGGCGTCCGAATCCTTGTTGTCTTCGCGGGTCACCAGGATGTTGACGTAAGGCGAGTCGCTGCCTTCGATCACCAGGGCGTCCTTGGACGGGTCCAGCTTGGCTTCCAGCGCGTAGTTGGTGTTGATCAGCGCCAGGTCGACCTGGGTCAGTACGCGCGGCAGGGTGGCGGCTTCCAGTTCGCGGAATTTCAGGTTTTTGGTGTTACCGGTGATGTCCTTGATGGTCGACAGGATGTTGGTCGGGTCCTTCAGGGTGATCAGGCCATTGTTGGCCAGCAGCAACAGGGCGCGGCCCCCGTTGGTGGCGTCGTTCGGGATCACCACGTTGGCGCCGTCAGGCAGGTCGGCCAGCGTCTTGTATTTGCTCGAGTACGCGCCCAGCGGTTCCAGGTGCACGCCGCCGACGCTCACCAAGTGAGTGCCCTTGGCCTTGTTGAACTCATCCAGGTACGGCTGGTGCTGGAAGAAGTTGGCGTCCAGGCGCTTTTCAGCCACCTGTACGTTCGGCTGCACATAATCGGTGAAGACTTTGACCTGCAGGTCCACGCCTTCTTTGGCCAGCGCAGGTTTCACGAATTCGAGGATTTCCGCGTGCGGCACCGGCGAAGCAGCGACCTTGAGGGTCTCGGCATGGGCCGAAAACGCGGCAACGGCGGCGAAAGCAACCAGTAGTTTTTTCATCCAGCAAGCTCCTTGTTCGGGCATCTGCCGGCACAAGGCCGGCAATGGCCGTTATTTTCGAGAAAAGTGCACCACCAGCTTGTCGCCGACGGTTTGCAGAATTTGCACCAGGATCACCAGCATCACCACGGTGACTACCATTACATTGTCTTGGAAACGCTGGTAACCGAAACGGATCGCCAGGTCGCCCAGGCCACCGGCACCGACCACGCCGGCCATCGCTGTGTAGGAAACCAGTGTAATCGCCGTTACGGTAATTGCCGCAAAAATGCCGGGGCGTGCTTCGGGCAGCAAGGCGTTGGTGATGATCTGGCGCGTGCTGGCCCCCATCGACTGCGTGGCCTCGATGATGCCACGGTCCACTTCACGCAGGGCGGTTTCCACCAGGCGTGCAAAGAACGGTGTGGCGCCGATAACCAGCGGCGGAATCGCGCCCGCAACGCCCAGCGAGGTGGGCTCGTCCATGTATATGCCAGTGATCAGTTTGGTTAATGGAATCATCACGATCAGCAGGATGATGAACGGCAGCGAACGCAGGATGTTTACGATCAGCGACAGAAAGGCGTACAAGCCTTTCTGCTCGAACAGCTGGCGTGGGCTGGTCAAGAACAGCAGCACACCTATGGGCAGGCCCAGCACGACCGTGAAGAACAGCGAACCGAATAGCATGGTCATGGTGTCGCCGGTGGCGAGCCAGATTTCTGACCAATCGATGTCGGCGAAGAAATTCAGGAACAGGTCCATTAGCGCAGCACCTCCATGTGAACGTCGGCGGCGGTGAAGCGCGCAAACGCGGCGTCCATGTCACCGCCGGTGACGGCGAGGGTCAATTGCCCGTAGGGAATGTCTTTGATGCGGTCGATACGACCGGCCAGGATGCTGTAGTCCACCCCCGTTTCACGGGCGACGGTGCCCAGCAATGGCGCGTAGGTCGCGTCCCCCTGGAAGGTCAGGCGTACGATACGGCCCGGCACGTGGGCGAAGTCGTCGCGTTGCTCGCCTTCGTCGACCTGTTCGGCCTCCTGGACGAAGCGCTTGGTGGTCGGATGCTCGGGATGCAGGAACACGTCGGCCACCGAGCCCTGCTCGACAATCACGCCGGCGTCCATCACGGCCACCTGGTCGCAGACGCGGCGAATCACGTCCATTTCATGGGTGATCAACACGATGGTCAGCTTGAGTTCGCGGTTGATCTCGGCCAGCAGTTGCAGGACCGAGGCGGTGGTCTGCGGGTCGAGGGCGCTGGTGGCCTCGTCGCACAGCAGGATCTTGGGTTTGGTGGCCAGGGCGCGGGCGATGCCGACGCGCTGCTTCTGGCCGCCGGACAATTGCGCCGGGTACTTCCTGGCGTGGTCCGACAGGCCGACGCGGGCGAGCAGTTCAGCCACGCGCAGGTCGATGTCCTTGCGCGACAATTCGCCGGCCAATGTCAGCGGCAGCGCCACGTTGTCTGCAACGGTCTTGGACGCCAGCAGGTTGAAGTGCTGGAAGATCATCCCGACCTGTTGGCGGAAACGGCGCAGGCCATTGGCATCCAGCGCGGTGACTTCTTCACCATCCACCGTGATCTGCCCGCCACTGGGTTCTTCGAGGCGGTTGATCAGGCGCAGCAGGGTACTTTTTCCCGCACCCGAGTGGCCAATAAGGCCAAACACCTGGCCGTTTTCGACGCGCAGGCTGGTGGGGTGCAGGGCGGGAATATCCTTACCGGCGACGCGGTAGGTTTTATGGACGTTTTGAAACTCGATCACGTAGCGAACCTTGTGGGGCGCATGGAAAAGGGATCAGCGGTTAGCCGGGCGCGCATTTTAGCCTGTCCATCCAGCGTTTCTTAGCATTTATTTCGTATCCATCCAGCGATTTGGCAATAACGAGACCAAAGGTCATAAAAAGGGAACGGCGCAAAACCCTATCAGTCACTACCTAGGCAATTCGATATCGCGGGTGCCGTGCCCGGGATTTCGCTCAAACGAGCCGGGGACCGCTCTGGCCACTTTGACTAAGGAGTTTTGACTGATGAGTACCAAGAAGCCAGCCACCCCGCCGAAGAGTGAACTCGCGGGCACTGATACCCTGGACCGAGGCAATACCAACGCCAAACTGCAGGCGCTGGAAGAATTCCGTTCCGATGCAACAGGTCAGGCCCTGCGCACCAACCAGGGCGTGAAGATCTCTGACAACCAGAACACCCTGAAGGTCGGCGCCCGTGGCCCGTCGCTGCTGGAAGACTTCATCATGCGTGAAAAGATCACGCACTTTGACCATGAGCGTATTCCGGAGCGCATCGTGCATGCCCGTGGTACTGGCGCCCATGGTTATTTCCAGAGCTACGGCGACCATTCGGCGCTGACCAAGGCTGGTTTCCTACGGACTCCAGAGCATAAAACGCCGGTGTTCGCGCGTTTTTCCACGGTACAGGGCCCGCGTGGCTCCGGTGATACCGTACGTGATGTGCGCGGTTTCGCCGTGAAGTTCTTCACCGACGAAGGCAACTTCGACCTGGTGGGCAACAACATGCCGGTGTTCTTCATTCAGGACGCCATCAAGTTTCCCGATTTCGTACACGCCGTTAAGCCTGAACCGCACAACGAAATTCCTACCGGCGGGTCGGCCCACGATACGTTCTGGGATTTTGTCTCGCTGGTGCCGGAGTCGGCGCATATGGTGGTGTGGGCGATGTCTGACCGCGCCATTCCAAAAAGCCTGCGTGCCATGCAGGGCTTTGGCGTCCATACGTTCCGTTTGATCAACACCGAAGGCAAATCGAGCTTTGTGAAGTTTCACTGGCGGCCGAAAGTCGGTACTTGCTCACTGGTATGGGACGAAGCGCAAAAGCTGGCCGGTAAAGATACCGACTACCACCGTCGCGACCTGTGGGAATCGATCGAAAGCGGCGATTACCCCGAGTGGGAACTGGGTGTTCAGATCGTTGCAGAAGAAGACGAGCATAAGTTCGACTTCGACCTGCTGGACCCGACCAAGATCATCCCGGAGGAATTGGTACCGATCACCCCGCTGGGCAAGATGGTGTTGAACCGCAACCCTGACAACTTCTTTGCCGAGGTCGAGCAGGTTGCGTTCTGCCCAGGCCATATCGTGCCGGGTATCGACTTCACCAACGACCCACTGCTGCAAGGTCGTCTGTTTTCCTACACCGACACTCAGATCAGCCGTCTCGGCGGCCCGAACTTCCACGAGATTCCGATCAACCGCCCGGTTGCGCCGAACCACAACAACCAGCGCGATGCCCAGCATCGCAGCGTGATCGACAAGGGGCGTGCCGCCTACGAGCCGAACTCTATCGACAGCGGATGGCCGAAGGAAACGCCTGCCGGTCCGATCGATGGCGGTTTTGAGACCTACTACGAGCGGATCGATGCGAATAAGGTCCGCGAGCGCAGTGAATCGTTCGGCGATCACTTCTCCCAGGCCACGCTGTTCTTCAACAGCATGAGCCATCACGAGAAAGAGCACATCATCGCCGCCTACAGCTTCGAGTTGGGCAAGGTCGAGCGCGAACATATCCGCGCCCGCCAGGTGAATGAGATTCTGGCCAACATCGACCTGGAACTGGCCAAGCGCGTTGCCCAGAATCTGGGCTTGCCCGCGCCGACCAAAGGCACGGTGCCTGTGCGTGAAACGTCGCTGAAAGCATCGCCGGCGTTGAGCCAGGTGAACCTGCTGTCGGGCGACATCAAGACGCGCAAAGTGGCGATTCTGGCGGCGAACGGCGTGGACGGTGCCGCGATTGACGCACTCAAGGCAGCCCTTGAAGCTGAAGGTGCACATGCCAAGCTGCTCGGGCCGACGTCGGCGCCTGTGACCACCGCCGATGGCAAGTCGCTGCCGGTGGATGCGTCGATGGAAGGCATGCCGTCCATTGCGTTTGACGCGGTGTTTATCCCGGGCGGCAAGGAGTCGGTCAAGGCCCTGAGCGGCGACGGCGTGGCATTGCATTACGTACTGGAAGCGTACAAGCACTTGAAGGCGATTGCGGTCGCCAGTGACGTGAAGCCATTGCTCGATCTGTTGAAGCTGGAAGCGGACGCGGGGTTGATCGTGGGGGCGGATGCCAAGGCGTTCAAGGCGTTCTTTGCCGCGATTGCTCAGCACCGGGTTTGGGAGCGGGAGCCGAAGGCTAAGGCGATTCCGGCTTAATTTGCTGGTTGTTTGTTAGATCGTCATCGGGGGCAAGCCCCCTCCCACATTTGAATTGTGAATACATTCAAGTGTGGGAGGGGGCTTGCCCCCGATGCTTTTAGTCCGCCTTACGCGGAATCAGCACAACCTGCGCCGGAATGTGCTTCAGAATCTGCCGGTGAATCTTCAGCTCATACCCCGAATCAATCCGTTTCACCCGTTTGGTCAGCAATGTGGCCAGCCACGGGTAATCCTCGGTGCGTGGCACCTGGATGCTGACGTCGCACTGGTAATTCACCACGTCGGTGGCGATGGCATCCAGCTGATGGCGCATGGCTTCGACATCCACCAGGTTCAGCGCCACGGTGGTGCTCGGCGCCGCCGGGTCGATGACCTTGGCGGCGGGCTTGGCTTCGGCCGCTTTCAAGGCGGCCTCGGCCTGATCCAGCTCGGCTTTGCGCGCATGGCTGATGGCGCTGTTGACGCCTCCGGTCAAGGCGGGGGCCTTGGGCATCAGCGCACGCGCCCGGCTCAATGCTGTAGCGGCGGCGTTGACGTCACCCTTTTGCAGCACGATCTGGCTGCGCTGAAGGTAGGCTTCGGCCAACTGCCGCTGGTAAGCCTCAAGTGCCGGGTCATTGGGCGATTGGGCCTGCAAGGTGGCGAGCTGGTCTTCGGCGGTGGCCAATTCGCTGCTGGCCAGGTTTTGCTCCAGCTGCGCGATGGCCGCAGCGCGCGGGTCCGGCGCTCCGGAAGCGGCGGGCGGTGTGCTTTGACAGGCGCCCAGCAGCAGGGAAAATGCGGCAAGGAGCAGATAACGGGAGGCGAACGGCTTCATTCCTGCGACTCTCTATTTGCGCAAAAAGCGAGCAAGTCTACACCCCTCGACGGGGCAGGACAAAACTCAGCAGAAACAGGGCGGCGGCCGATACCACAATCGACGGCCCGGCCGGCGTGTCCTTGAACCATGACAACGCCAGGCCCCCACACACTGCGAGCATGCCTAACAGACTGGCGCCGACTGCCATTTGCTCCGGCGAACGGGCATGGCGCTGAGCGGCGGCGGCTGGAATGATCAGCAGTGAGGTGATCAACAATACGCCGACAATCTTCATCGCGACAGCGATCACCACCGCGATCAGCAACATCAGCGCCAGGCGCAGGGCCGGCACGGGCAAACCTTCCACCGTGGCGAGTTCTTCATGCACGGTGATCGCCAGCAGTGGGCGCCACAGGCTCACCAGCAGCACCAGCACCGCCGCGCTGCCGCCGAGGATCCACGTCAGATCGGTCGGGCTGATCGCCAGCAGATCGCCAAACAGGTAGGCCATCAGGTCGATGCGCACTTCATGCATGAAGCTCAGCACCACCAGGCCCAGGGACAAGGTACTCGGCGCCAGGATGCCCAGCAGCGTATCGGAGGCCAGTGGCTGGCGCTGTTGCAGCGTCACCAGCAACACCGCCAACAGCAGGCAGCCGACGGTGACGGCGATGGTCGGACTCACATCCAGCAGGAAGCCCATGGCCACGCCCAGCAACGCCGCATGGGACAAGGTGTCGCCAAAGTACGCCATGCGCCGCCAGACCACGAACGAACCCAACGGGCCCGCCACCAACGCCAAAGCCAAGCCTGCCAGCAGGGCGTAGAGCAGAAAATCAGCCATGCTTGCAGCTATCTCCATGAACGTGGGGGGTAGAAGCGTCATCGACAACGGCGCCATGCAGATCGTGGGCGTGGTCGTGATGGTGGTGATAAATCGCTAGGCTCTGGGCGTTCTTGCCGAACAGCTCGACGAACGCCGGGTCGCCGCTGACCTGTTCCGGGTGGCCGGAGCAGCACACGTGACGGTTCAGGCACACCACCTGGTCGGTGGTGCTCATCACCAGGTGCAAGTCGTGGGAGACCATCAGCACACCACAGCCATGGCGATCGCGCAGACGGGTGATCAGGCTGTACAGCTCGGCTTGACCCGCGACATCGACGCCTTGCACCGGTTCATCGAGCACCAGCAACTGCGGCTCGCGCAACAGGGCGCGGGCCAGCAGCACACGCTGCATTTCGCCGCCGGAAATGCTCTGCACCGGGCTGTCGATCACCTGTTCGGCGCCGACTTCCTTGAGCGCCGCCTGGGCGCGCGCGCGGTCTACCCCCGGCACCAGGCGCAGAAAGCGTAATACCGACAGCGGCAGCGTGGGGTCTACGTGCAGCTTCTGCGGCATATAGCCCACGCGCAGCCTGGGCTTGCGCCATACACTGCCGCGATCGGGCTTGAGCAGGCCCAGCACGGCGCGCACCAGGGTGGTCTTGCCGGCGCCGTTGGGGCCGATCAGGGTCACGATCTGCCCCGGCTCCACGCTCAACGCAATGTTGTCCAGCACCTGTTGCCCGGCGAACGTGACCCCGACCTGCTCCAGGCGGATTAACGCGTTGCTCATCAAGCCCCCTGACAGCCCGAGCACAGGCCGACCACTTCGACCGTTTGCCCTTCGACGCTGAAGCCGACTTCGGCGGCGCTTTTGATGATGGCATCGCTGATGCTTTTCTGTTCAAGCTCGATGGCGGCATGGCACTGGCGGCAAATCAGGAACTGGCCCTGATGCGCGTGTTCCGGGTGGTTGCAGCCGACAAAGGCGTTGAGCGAGGCGATGCGGTGCACCAGGCCGTTTTCCAGCAGGAAATCCAGCGCACGGTAAACCGTGGGCGGTGCGGCGCGGCGGCCGTCCTGCTCGCTGAGTACGCCGAGGATGTCGTACGCGCCCAGCGGCTTGTGGCTTTGCCACACCAGCTCCAGCACGCGTCGACGCAGCGCGGTCAGGCGCAAACCCTTCTGCGCGCATAGGGTGTCGGCCTCCGACAGCGCGCTGTGCACGCAGTGAGAGTGGTCATGGGGACGGCTGGCAAGCGGTGTTATAGGCATGAGCGGCGACAGATATTTGATAGAGACGTTATTATGTTACCTGTTCCTACGCCATTGAGTGGTCATCGTGTCCCGACTTTTTCCCGTTTTTGTCGTATTTGTCACCAGTTTGTTCATGGCTGGCGCCGCTCAGGCCGAGGTCAAGGTGCTGACCAGCATCAAGCCGCTGCAACTGATTGCCGCTGCCGTGCAGGACGGCGTGGCCGTCCCGGAAGTGCTGCTGCCGCCGGGTGCGTCGCCGCATAACTTCGCCTTGCGCCCATCCGACGTACGGCGCGTGCAGTCGGTCGACCTGCTGTACTGGATTGGTCCGGACATGGAAACGTTTTTGCCGCGCGTGTTGAACGGCCGTACGGCGACAACTGTGGCGGTACAGGATCTGCCAGGCATGAAACTTCGCATTTTCGGCGAAGATAGCCACTCCCACGCCGACGAAGCCGACGAGCATGATCACGATCATCGCCCCGGCAGCGTCGATGCGCATTTGTGGTTGTCG
The DNA here is from genome assembly GCF_022807995.1 of Pseudomonas orientalis. Taxonomy (NCBI): domain Bacteria; kingdom Pseudomonadati; phylum Pseudomonadota; class Gammaproteobacteria; order Pseudomonadales; family Pseudomonadaceae; genus Pseudomonas; species Pseudomonas orientalis. The sequence continues at coordinate 76,424 of NZ_CP094351.1, forward strand.
ACGGTAAACGCGCGGGTGATCGCTGCGCGTATGGCGGCTGACCTGAGTACGGCCGATCCGGCCAACGCCGAGCGTTATCAAAGCAACGCCAAAGCCTTCGAGGGCCGCCTGGATGCGCTGGACATACGTCTGAAGAAGCGTCTGGCAAGCGTAGAGGGCAAGCCTTACTTTGTGTTCCACGAGGCCTTTGATTACTTCGAAGACGCTTACGGCTTGAAGCACGCCGGCGTGTTCAGCGTGGCCGCCGAAGTGCAGCCCGGCGCCCAGCATGTGGCGGCGATGCGTACGCGTTTGCAGGAGGTGGGCAAGACTTGCGTGTTCAGCGAGCCACCGTTGCGGCCGCGATTGGCCGAGACATTGGTTGCCGGGTTGCCGGTGAAATTGGCGGAGCTGGATGCGCTGGGTGGCTACACCCCGGCCACTGCTCAGGGTTATGAGCAGGTGCTGGAAAAGCTCGGCAATGATCTGGCCGGATGCCTGGAGTCACTCTAAATGTGGGGCAAGCGTTAAGGCTTGTTGTAGGAGCGAGCTTGCTCGCGAAAAACTCACAGGCACCGCGTTCATTCAGAAAGCACGCGTTATCGTTGACGTTTTTCGCGAGCAAGCTCGCTCCTACATTTGGACTGAGCAGATCTTCAGAGCGCGAACGGCAGATGCACAGCCACCTGTTGGCGCTGCAGCAGGCGATGCTCGAATTCGGCAGGGTCGTGAATCAACACATCCTGCCCGGCAAACGACTCGGCCGCGATCAGCCGCGACAGCCAGAACCGCACGCACGCCACGCGCAGCAGGGTCGGCCATAGCTCGGCTTCCTTCGCGGTAAACGGCCGCAACCCTGCATAGGCACCCAGCAGTGCCCGGGCGCGTTGCCCGTCAATCACGCCCTCGGCATCCGAACACCAGTCGTTCAAGGCGATGGCGACGTCGTACAGCATCGGCCCCGAGCAGGCATTGTAGAAGTCGATCAGGCCGGTCAGGTGCGTGCCTTCGAACATCGCGTTATCGCGGAACAGGTCGGCGTGAACGTTGGCGCGCGGCAGGGCGAGGATCTGCGCCTTGTGGGTTTCGATCTCGCTCAACGCGTCCTGCAGCAGGCGCTGTTGTGCGTCGTTGAGGTGCGAAATCAACTGCGCGCCTTCACTGAGCATCCAGTCCAGCCCGCGGTCGGTCTTGCGCTCCAGCACCTTGTCGCCCTGGGTTGCCAGGTGCAGATGCCCGAGCAGTTCGCCGACCTGGGCGCAATGCTGGGCATTGGCGTCCTTGATGTGCTTGCCGGCCAGGCGCGGTTGCAGCAAGGCGGGTTTGCCCTTGAGTTCGCGCAAAGCGATACCGTCGGTGGTGCGCAGGGCGTACGGCACCGGCAGGTCGGCGTCGTGGAGCACGTCGAGCAGTTCGATAAAGAACGGCATTTCTGCCACGGGGCCGCGTTCAACCAGGGTCAGGACGAATTCGCCTTGTTCCAGGCTGATAAAGAAGTTGGTGTTTTCGCTACCGGCGGCAATCCCCTGGAAATCAAGCAGGCGGCCGAGCCCGTAAGGGGCAAGAAAGGTTTCCAGCTCGGGCCGAGCCAGGGGGGTGAACACAGACATGGTTAAAACTGCCGTTACGGGCGCCGCTCAGGGCGGCGCCGGTTGAAATTAGGGAATCATTTCCATTCGAAGATCTTCCATGACGGGATCAGCATATCCGGCTGGTCAGAACGGATGAAGTTCGCGTCGGTTCCATCGGCGCGTACCAGGAAATACGGTGGAGCGCCTTTTGGCGTGACCTTGATGGCGTACAAAAAGCCGTTTTGGCGGTATTCCTGAATAGTCTTGTCGCCTTCCGTGCGAATGGTCACCTCCGGGTCGCCCGAAGGGGCATCGTCGGCCGCCATGGCAGCCATCGGAGCGAGTGCAATCAAGCCAGTGAACAGCAGGCGATTGAATGTACGCATGATAACCTTGTCCCTTTGTTTTCATTGGTCCGGCTATTCTAGCGCCTGACCCGCCGAAAAGGTTGATCCTGCTCATGAGCCAAGCGCCCCTCGTCCTGGTGGACGGTTCTTCTTATCTGTACCGCGCCTTCCATGCGCTGCCACCGCTGACCACCTCCAAAGGCCTGCCGACCGGCGCGGTCAAGGGCGTGTTGAACATGCTCAAGAGCCTGCGCAGGCAATACCCGGACAGCCCGTTCGCCGTGGTATTCGACGCCAAGGGCGGGACCTTTCGCGATGAAATGTTCGCCGACTACAAGGCCAATCGCCCGAGCATGCCCGATGATATGCGCCTGCAGATCGAGCCCCTGCACCAGAGCGTGATCGCCCTGGGCTTCCCGCTGCTGTGCGTCGAAGGCGTCGAGGCCGATGACGTGATCGGCACCCTGGCCCGCAGCAGCGCCGCCGCTGACCGCCCGGTGGTGATCTCCACCGGCGACAAGGACATGGCGCAACTGGTGGACGGGCACATTACCTTGGTCAACACCATGACCGGTAGTTCGATGGACGTTGAGGGCGTAAAGGAGAAATTCGGCGTCGCTCCGGAGCAGATCATTGATTATCTGGCATTGATGGGCGATTCCTCCGACAACATTCCTGGCGTTCCCGGCATTGGTCCGAAGACCGCCTCCGGTTTGCTGGTGGGGGTCAATGGCGGCCTGAAAGAGCTGTATGAGCAGCTGGATATTGTGCCGACCCTGCCGATCCGTGGCGCCAAGACGCTGCCGGCCAAGCTGGAAGAGCACAAGGAGATGGCGTTCCTGTCCTATCGGCTGGCGACGATCAAAATCGACGTACCCCTGGACATCGGCCTGGACGACTTGCACCTGATCGAGCCGGATCGCGAAAAGCTGCTGGAGTTGTACACGCTGCTGGAATTCAAGAGCTGGTACGACGAGATCCAGCGCGATACCAAGCGGGTCGAGCTCAAGGCGGCCAATGAGGTTGTGCCGGTTACCGAGGCGCCTGCCGAGGCGGTTATCGCGGTGCCGGTGGAGACGGTTTACACCACCATTCTTGACCAGGCCACATTCGATCTGTGGCTGAAGAAACTCAATGATGCGCCATTGTTTGCCTTCGATACCGAGACCACTGGGATCGATGCCCAGCAAGCCCAATTGGTCGGGCTGTCGTTTGCGGTACAGGCCCACGAAGCCGCCTATATCCCGCTGACGCATGCCTACGCGGGCGCGCCGGAGCAATTGGACCGTGACACCGTACTGCTGGCCTTGAAACCGGTATTGGAAGATCCGGCCAGGCTCAAGGTCGGCCAGCACGCCAAGTTCGACATGAACATCCTGGCCAACTGCGCCATCGGCGGCGACCCGGCGCAGGGCATCACTGTGCGCGGCATCGCCTTCGATACCATGCTCGAATCCTACGTGCTGAACTCCACCGCGACCCGCCATGACATGGACAGCCTGGCGAAGAAGTACCTGGACCACGACACCGTCAGCTTCCAGGACATCGCCGGCAGGGGCGCCAAACAGCTGACCTTCGACCAGATCGCCCTTGAGCAAGCCGGCCCCTACGCGGCCGAAGATGCCGACGTGACCTTGCGCCTGCATCAGGAACTGCACGCGAAGCTGACCGCGATCCCGAGCCTGGCCAGCGTACTGACGGATATCGAGATACCGTTGGTGCCGGTGCTGGCACGTATCGAGCGCCAGGGCGCTTTGGTGGACAAGGACCTGCTGGGCATCCAGAGCATCGAGCTGGGCAACAAGATGATCGAGCTGGAGCGCCAGGCCTTCGAAATCGCCGGCGAGGCATTCAACCTGGGTTCGCCCAAGCAGCTCGGGGCGATTCTTTACGAGAAGCTCGGCATGCCGGTGTTGAAGAAGACCGGCAAGGGGCAGGCCTCCACCGCCGAAGAAGTGCTGGCCAAACTGGCGGAGGATGATTTTCCGTTGCCCAAGGTCCTCATGCAGTACCGCAGCATGAGCAAACTGAAAAGTACCTATACCGACCGCCTGCCGGAACAGATCAACCCCCGCACCGGGCGTATTCATACGTCCTACCACCAGGCGGTGGCTGCGACCGGGCGCTTGTCCTCCAGCGATCCGAACCTGCAGAACATCCCGGTGCGTACCGCCGAGGGGCGGCGCATTCGCCAGGCGTTTATCGCGCCCAATGGTTACAAGCTGCTGGCGGCGGACTATTCGCAGATCGAACTGCGGATCATGGCGCACCTGTCGAAGGACGAAGGATTGATGAATGCCTTTCGCAACGATCTGGACGTGCACACCGCCACGGCTGCCGAAGTGTTCAAGGTTGAATTGACCGAGGTCACATCCAACCAGCGCCGCAGCGCCAAGGCGATCAACTTCGGCCTGATCTACGGCATGGGCGCCCAGAAGCTGGGCAAGGACATTGGCGTCGACACCAAGACCGCCAAGGCCTATATCGATGTGTACTTCGCCCGCTATCCCGGGGTGCGCGAGTACATGGAGCGCACCCGTGCCCAGGCGGCGGACCAGGGCTACGTAGAAACCTTCTTCGGGCGGCGCCTGTACTTGCCGGATATCAACTCCAACAAGCCTCAGGAGCGCGCGGCGGCAGAACGCACCGCGATCAACGCGCCGATGCAGGGCACCGCGGCGGACATCATCAAAAAAGCCATGGTCAAGGTGGACAACTGGCTGGCCGAGTCAGGCCTGGACGCCAAGGTCATCCTGCAGGTGCACGACGAACTGGTACTGGAGGTCCGTGAGGATCTGGTCGCCGAGGTCAGTGAGAGGGTCCGCGAGCACATGAGCGCTGCCGCGCAGCTGGACGTGCCCCTGGTAGTGGACGTGGGCGTAGGTGATAACTGGGACGAGGCTCATTGATTCTGCGGCTTCGCCATCCCAACACGTGATGGCGAAGCGCTTTAGATCGGAAACCGCCGTCAGTTATTTCCAAGTGTTTTTTTAATCTGCCGGAACTTAACCTGTGAACTGCCACTCAGAGTTACTGAATGGGTGGTGAAGCCCTTCAATGCTCCTATGTTGTGTTAAGTGTTGGCAGATATCCGGACTCCGCCCTAGCGGTCCGGAACTTGGACCCCGAACTTCCCCTCCCCATACGAAGTCCGGGGTTTTTTTTGCCCGCAGAAAAGTTATTCGGCGATTTCCGCGCCCTTGTCCGCCAATTCCATCCAGCCGGCCAGTACGGTGTAGGCGTCTTCCAGGCCCATGCGCTTTGGCGCGGAGAACAATTGAATGGTGATTGCATCGCCCCAACCCTTGCGGATTTCGGACTGCACTTTGAGCAGGGTGTTCTTGGCTGCGCCGTAGGTCAGCTTGTCGGCCTTGGTCAGCAGGATATGCATCGGCATGCCGCTGGCGACCGCCCAATCGAGCATCAACAGGTCGAAATCGGTCATTGGATGGCGGATGTCCATCATCAGGATCAAACCCTTCAAACTCTCCCGGCCACCCAGGTAAGCCTCCAGGTGACGCTGCCAGTGCAGCTTCAACGGGATAGGGACTTTTGCATAACCGTAGCCCGGCAGGTCGACCAGACGCCGATCATCGTCTAGCTTGAAGAAATTGAGCAGTTGCGTGCGGCCCGGGGTTTTTGAGGTGCGCGCCAGGCTCGCGTGGGTCAGGGTGTTCAGTGCGCTGGACTTGCCGGCGTTGGAACGGCCGGCAAAGGCGACTTCAAAGCCTTCGTCATCGGGGCATTGGTCCACTTTGGCGGCGCTGAGCATGAAGGTGGACTGTTGGCACAGGCCGAGGATGGGATTCTTGAGTTGCATGAGTTTTCCGATGTGGGCGGTGCCGAATAAGGGTGCGGCAAGCGGTGTCGTTTCCGTTTCAGTAGCGCCAGTATATAATGCCGCAGATTTTGTGTGTGCTTTGTCCCAGCGAAGGATGAAGTTCACGGGAGCGAAAAGACCTTTATTGCGCATTAGAACGCAAAACGCTCTCAAACCCTTAATTGATCGACACATGATCAATTGATTGCCCCGGGGTTTCAAGGCAATGCCGCCGCGTGGTTTGTGCATGGACTGCAGTACTGAGGATTACCAGGCCATCAATGAATTGATGGTGAGTAAACCCGGTAGATAACTCTTAAACCCTTAGCCGTAGTTGGATTAGCTGATGAACAAACTGATCGTGAGTCTGCTGTTGACCTTGGGCATCACCGGTGTTGCCCATGCTGCAGGCGACGCTACCGCGGGGCAGGCGAAAGCCGCCGTGTGTGGTGCTTGCCACGGACCGGACGGTAACAGCCCGGCGCCGAACTTCCCCAAACTGGCCGGCCAGGGTGAGCGTTACCTGGTCAAGCAGATGCAGGACATCAAGAGCGGCAAGCGCACAGTCCTGGAAATGACGGGCTTGCTGAGCAATACCAGCGATCAGGACATGGCGGATATCGCGGCGTATTTTGCCAGTCAGAAAGGCAGTGTGGGAGCTGCCGATCCGAAACTGGTCGCCCGTGGCGAGAAACTGTTTCGTGGCGGCGACCTGGACAAGGGCCTGCCCGCCTGTACCGGCTGCCATTCGCCCAATGGCGTTGGCAATGCCGCCGCTGGCTTCCCGCACCTGAGCGGCCAGCACGCTGGCTATATCGCCAAACAGCTGACCGACTTCCGCAAGGAAGAATCCGGTCGGGCCAACGATGGCGACGCAATGACCATGCGCACCATCGCCCGCAAATTGAGCGATGAAGACATTGCGGCAATCTCCAGTTACATCCAGGGCTTGCACTGACAGCCCGCAACGTTAACGCTCGATTAATCCGTCGATGCAAGCATAAAAAGGGTGGCCAGGGCCGCCCTTTTTTGTGGCCGCTGCCGTTACACTAACGAACTCATGTCCGCGTAGACCTGTCACAACAAAGGTCGCGTGAGGCGACTTTATTTGTCCAGGAGTAAAGCATGCGTAATCTGATCCTCAGCGCCGCTCTCGTCACTGCCAGTCTCTTCGGCATGACCGCGCAAGCCGCCGACGTGCCGCTTGAAGCCGGTAAAACCTACGTTGAATTGACTAACCCGGTCCCGGTTTCGGTGCCCGGCAAGATCGAAGTGGTGGAGCTGTTCTGGTACGGCTGCCCGCATTGCTACGCCTTTGAACCGACCATCAACCCTTGGGTTGAAAAACTGCCCAAGGACGTGAACTTCAAGCGCATTCCGGCCATGTTCGGCGGCCCATGGGATGCCCATGGCCAACTGTTCCTGACCCTGGAAGCCATGGGTGTGGAGCACAAGGTCCATAACGCGGTATTCAACGCGATCCAGAAAGAAGGCAAGCGCCTGACCAAGCCGGACGAAATGGCTGACTTCGTCGCCACCCAGGGTGTCGACAAAGACAAGTTCCTGGCCACGTTCAACTCCTTTGCCATCCAGGGCCAGATCAAGCAGGCCAAGGAACTCGCGCAGAAGTACGGTGTGCAGGGCGTACCCACCATGATCGTCAACGGCAAATACCGTTTCGACCTGGGTACTACCGGTGGTCCTGAAGCGACCCTCAATGTTGCCGACCAGCTGATCGCCAAAGAGCGCGCGGCCAAGTAAGGGGCTCGCCATGCGTCGTTGGGGTACCGAACGTGTCGTAGGCCTGCATGACCCGCAGGTCAACGAACATCACCTGGAGTCCACAGGCCTGCCGGCAGACAGCCGCTTGCGCCTGCTCAGTTTCAATATTCAGGTGGGTAACAGTACCGAGAAATATCGGCACTACCTCACGCGTGGCTGGCAGCACTTGCTGCCGCACAAGGGGCGTACCGGCAACCTGCAGAAAATCGGCGACCTGCTCAGCGACTTCGACCTCGTCGCCCTGCAGGAAGCCGATGGTGGCAGCCTGCGCTCCGGCTACATCAACCAGGTGGAGCACCTTGCCCAGCTCGGTGCCTTCCCCTACTGGTACCAGCAACTCAATCGCAACCTCGGGCGTCTGGCGCAGCACAGCAATGGTGTGCTCAGTCGCTTGAAGCCGACCGTCATCGAGGATCACCCGTTGCCAGGCCCCAAGGGGCGTGGCGCGATCCTGGTGCGTTTTGGCGAAGGCCCGGAAGCCCTGGTGGTGGTGATGATGCACCTGGCGCTCGGCGGGCGTACACGCAATCTTCAGTTGGCCTATGTGCGCGACTTGATTGGCAACTACAAGCATCAGGTGTTGATGGGTGACATGAACACCCACGCCAACGACCTGCTGCAGAATTCCCCGCTGCGTGACCTCGGCTTACTGGCGCCGCAGGTCGAAGCCACGTTTCCCAGTTGGCGCCCGCAGCGCTGCCTGGACCATATCCTGCTCAGCCCGACCCTCACACTGGAAAGTGTGCAAGTCCTGGCGCAGCCCATTTCAGATCACCTGCCGGTCGCGGTAGAGATTCGTCTGCCGGGTTCGCTGACGGCTGATGCGTTCCCTGCGTTGAGCCCAGACCCCGGCGGACCCCTTGCATGAGCGACGACGCCCAGCGCTGGAAAGAAAAGTACCTTAAAAGCGTTGAGCAACAAGACCAGCTCGAGCGCCGCTGGGCCGCCCGCCTCGACCTGTTGCGCCGAGGGCTGGTGCGCAGCACGCTGGCGGCTGAAGGCACTGACCGCGCAGTCGATCAATGCATGAAGGAAATGCGCGATGTCGTGCGCACCGACGACATGGACGCTGCCCTCGCCGCCCTGCTGCCGCGTCTGGAAAAGGCTGTACTCGACTCCGAGCAGCGCCGCGAAACCCGGGTCGACCAGATCAGTACCGCCCTCACCGCCCTGGTCGCGCAGTTGCAGAAACTTCCGCTACCCCGTGAAGTGGCGCGCCCGCTGAAGACGTTTGCCAAGCAGCTTGACGGTCGAGTCGGGCAGGCACGGGAAATACCGCTGCTGCTCAGCGAGTTGAGCAGCCTGCAGGAGCAGGCGCTGCATAACCTGGAGCCGGATGGCGAAACGCCGCGCTCGGGGCCTGGGTTATTGCAGCGCTTGTTTGGTGCCAAGGAGCACTCGAACGAAGCGCCGGCGCCCGCGCCCGAGACGCCCGCTGCGTCAAAACCCGTCGCGTCCTCACCTGCTGCGCCTGAATCTCCAGAGCCCGCGCAATCCGAGGAGCTGACCCAGGCATTGCGGGCTTTTGCGCCGTTACCGCCTACCACGGCCGCCTCTATGCCTGAGCCTGCGGCCCCCGTCAAAGAGGCGCCGGCCAGCGTAACATTCGAGTTCGAAGCGCCTGCTCAAGCGTCACCCGCGGCCACGTCCACACCCAAGCCTGACGAAACCCTCGACCCCGAGGCGCCTGAAACACCAGCCGAAGAAGCCGCTCCCGAAAGCGCACTCGCGGCTTTTATAGAAGCGCCACAAGATCCCGTCGATGCGCCTGAGGAAACGCTGATCGGCAGCCTTTCACTCCCGCCCGTATTGGATACCGCAGAGCCCGACCCCGACGCGCTGCAACAGGACGGTCTCTACGCCCTGCCCGATTCGCCGGAGCCTTCCTACAGCTCGGTGGCCAAGCATATTGAAGACACTTTGCTCGGCCTGCTCGAAGAACTGTCCCTGCCCGAGCGCTATTGGCCTCAGGCCGAAGCCATGCGCGAGCGTCTGGCCCATGGTCTGAATTGGTACGAACTGCTGCCGATCCTCGACGATTTGGCGGTGCTGATGTTGGCCCTCACCGATAGCGGTCAGCATGAGTTCGAGGCTTACCTTAAACAGCTCAACGAGCGCCTTGAGGCATTCAAGGGCCATTTGCAGTTTGCCAGCGACGAGCACGCCGACAGCCGCTCCGCCGCTCGGGAGCTGGACACGCAGATTCGCGAACAAGTGGACGGCCTGCAAAGCAGCGTGCAGGACGCGGCCGATCTGGACAGCCTCAAGCAGGTGCTGGAAAGCCACCTTGAAGGCTTGCTCGGCACCATGGACCAACACCAGCAACAGCGCGACCAGCGCGAATGCGAAGTGGCGGCGCGCCTCCAGGGCCTGGCCGAGCGGGTGGCGAACATGGAGCAGGAAGCCCAGGGCTATCGTGAGCATTTGGAGATCCAGCGCCAGAAGGCGCTGCTTGATCCGCTCACCGGCCTGCACAATCGCGCGGCCTGGAGTGAACGCCTGGACCATGAGGTCAATGCCTGGCATCAGCAGGGCAACGCCCTTTCACTGGCCATGCTGGACCTGGACCACTTCAAGCGCATCAACGACGGCTACGGTCACTTGGCCGGCGACAAAGTACTGAAGATCATCGCCAATGTGTTGCGCAAGCGCCTGCGCCCGACCGATTTCATTGCGCGTTTCGGCGGCGAAGAATTTGTGCTGTTGATGCCCGACTCGGCCTTGTCGGATGCTCTGGCCTTGGGTGAGGTGCTGCGAATGGCTGTCGAGGCTTGCCCCTTCCATTTCAAGGGCGAGCCGGTGACCGTCACGGTATCGATGGGTATCGCGCAGTTCCAGCCGGGCGAGCGCAGTGACCTGGCACTCAAGCGTGCCGATGAAGCGCTCTACAGGGCCAAGGCAGCGGGGCGTAATCAGGTGCAGGCGGGGTAAAGATGTTCTGATTATGTAATTTGAGCGCCTGCCCATCAGCGTTACGTTACACTGTTGCATTATCGTCCTTTGTGTAATGCCTTCTCCTATGAAATCTTTCTTCATTGCCGTTGCAGTTGTTCTGCTCGCCGGCTGTTCCAGCGGTCCGCGCCTTAATACCAGCCATCCTTCGGTGAACCACGACAACCGCGTGCAGTTCGTTGTGGTGCATTACACCTCGGCCAATCTTGAGCGCTCACTGGCGCTGCTGACTCATGGTCAGGTCAGCAGTCATTACCTGATCGGCGACGATGCTTCGGGCACGATCTACAAGCTGGTTGATGAAAGCCGGCGCGCCTGGCATGCCGGGGAAAGCGAATGGATGGGGCGCACCTGGCTCAACTCCAGCTCCATCGGCATCGAGATCGTCAACCCTGGCTATAGCGATACCCCGACTGGCCGGGTGTGGTACCCGTACTCCGAAGCGCAGGTGCAATCACTGGTGGTGTTGCTCAAGGACATCAGCAAGCGTAACGGTATCGAACCCAGGAACATCATCGGGCACAGCGACATCGCGCCGCTGCGCAAATTGGACCCGGGCCCGTTGTTTCCCTGGAAGCGTCTGGCCGATGAGGGCCTGGGGGTCTGGCCGGATGCCCAGGCAGTGGCTCGACTCCAGCAGCAGTACGCCGCGCAACTGCCGAGCATCACCTGGTTCCAGGAAGAACTCGCGCGCCTGGGCTACCCGACACCGCAAACCGGTGAGCTGGATGTGGCCACGCGCCATGTGATCGCCGCGTTCCAGATGCATTTCCGTCCATCGCTGTTCGACGGAACGCCTGATGCGCAAAGTGCGGCGATCCTGCGCGCCTTGAACCAGCGCTGAAGGGTAGCGAGCCCTTTGTGGCCAGGGAGCTGGTTCTTACAAAGGCAAGGCCATATAGAATTGCGTTCCCTGCCCCGGTCGTGAATACACCCCCATGCGGCCGCCGTGCAATTGCACGATCTCCTTGCACAGCGCCAGCCCGAGGCCGGCGCCGCCTTTCTTGCGCCCTACCTGCACGAAAGGCTCGAAGATGCGCCCTTGCTGGCCGTAGGCTATACCTTCGCCGTTGTCCTCGACGCTGATAATCACCCGTTCGCCATGACGTCGTGCCTGCAAGCGGATCTGCCCGCCCTGCGCCGTGTGTCGCAGGGCGTTACCCAGCAAATTATCGAGCACGCGCTCCAGTTGCGCCTGGTCGGCGTACAGGCGTGGCAGGTCGGGCTGGGCCTCGATCACCAGTTCAACACGTTGCGCGTTCGCAGGTTCAACAAACCGGGCCTGGGCATGTTCCAGCAGATCATTGACATCGCACGGCCCCAGCGTGAGTTTCTGCAGGCCGTTCTGATAACGCGAGAAGTTGAGCAAATCGTTGATCAACTGCATCAACCGCTGCATTTCTTCGTTGACCGTATCCAGCAAGTCCGCTTCGCGTGATTCCGCCGGGAACTTGGCGCGTTCGCGGAAGAGCCCGAACGCCATGTGCATGCCGGTCACCGGTGTACGCAACTCGTGGGAGGCGCGTAATACGAACTCGCTGCGCACCCGCTCAAAGGCACGCTGCTCGGTGACGTCATGCAGCACCATCACCGCGCCCAGGATATGCCCCTGTGTGTGGCTGACGGGAGTGAGGCTGTACGTCAGCAGGCGCAGCTCGCCTTCGACTTCCACCTCCAGGTCCTCCGGTGCCCGCTCAAGGTTGCCGCCGCGCAGCACCAGATGCAGTTGCTCATCCATTTCCGGGCGGCCCAGTGCTTCGCCCAGGCCCTGGCCGAGGCGCTCTTCGTCCCAGCCCAGCTGGCGTTGCGCGACGGGGTTGAGGTGTTCAAGGTGGCCTTCGCGGTCAATCATCAGCAAGCCATCGTCGATGCTGTCGAGCACCGCTTGCAGCCGCTGCTGCCCCGCAAGCAACTCATCGACATTGGTGGCCTGATGTTGGCGCAAGGCCTCGGCCATGATGCCGAAGCGACGGGTCAGTTGGTTCATTTCCGCCGCCGTCGATATCGGCAATGTCACTTCGAAATCGCCTTGCCCGATTTTATCGGCAGCCTTGGCCAGCGCTTCGATGGGCGCGCCGAATCGCCGGGCGATGCCATGGGCGGTCACAAAACCGATGATCAACACCGCAAGGCCCACCAGCCCGAGCAAGCTGGCGATTAACAGCGCACGCTCTCGGGATTTATGCTCGCTCGTGCTGATATTTTCCAGCGCCAGTTTGTGGTGGACGATCAGCCCGTTGCGCAGGGTATTGAAGGTTTCAGTGAGCTTTTCCTTGCTGCCCGGTAGAGACGGGTTCTGCTGGGATTCGTCAAATGCCTGCAGCAGGTTCTGGTAGTCCTTGCGTGCCTGATCGAAACCGTGGGTATGGCCGTCACGCTGTTCATGGGCTATACCCTGGTCCAACAGGTCAAAGTAGCGCTGTTTGGAGGCCTCCAGGGCAGCCGGATCAGGACGCTTTTCGAGCATCATGATCAGTTGATCGCCCAGGCTCTGGCGCAACTTCACGCCCAGGTCGAGGGTGACGAAATTGCTGCGAATCAACGACTCCTGGGTCTTGGCCATCTGCATGACGCTGACCAGGCCCAGGATCAGCCCCAGCAGCGCTACGGTGATCAACGCCGAGATGCTCAGGAATAACCGGGTGCGCAGTTTCATCGCAAGCTTCATGAGGTACAGCTCATAAGTTGTACTGTTTGCGTTTGCGATACAGGGTCGACGCGTCGATGCCGAGAGTACGAGCGGCTTGATCCAACGTGTCGCTGGTGGCAAGCACCGCGCCGATGTGGGCTTTTTCGAGTTCGTCCAGGCTCAGCGCCGCACCAACGCGTGGTGCGTTGTTGGTGGGTTGCTCCGCCATGCCGAGGTGACTGATCTCGACCTTCTCCTGAGGGCAGATGATGCTGGCGCGTTCCACCACGTTGCGCAGCTCACGGATGTTGCCGGGCCAACGATAATTGAGCAGCGCTTCGCGCGCCTGATCGCTGAAGCCCCGCGCCGGACGGGCATACTCCTTGACGAAGCGCGCCAGGAAGCGGTCGGCCAGGGTCAGGATGTCTTCGCTGCGTTCGCGCAGCGGCGGCAGGTGCAGCGTGATGACGTTGAGGCGATACAGCAAGTCTTCACGGAAGCGGCCGTCGCGCACCATGTCTTCCAGATTCAGGTTGGTAGCGGCAAGAATGCGCACATCTGCGCGGCGGGTAACCGGGTCGCCCACCCGCTCGTATTCCTTATCCTGAATAAAGCGCAGCAGTTTGGGTTGCAGGGTGAGGGGAAAGTCGCCGATCTCGTCGAGAAACAGCGTGCCGCCGTCTGCCTGGTTGACGCGGCCCAATGTGCTTTCGCTGGCGCCGGTAAATGCGCCGCGGCTGTGGCCGAACAGTTCGCTCTCCATCAGTTCGGCGGTCAACGATGGGCAGTTGATGGTCACACAGGATTTCTTCGAGCGTTTGCTCCAGCCGTGAATGGCCCGCGCCAGCTCACCTTTACCGGTACCCGACTCGCCGAGGATCAGGATATTGGCATCGGTACCGGCTACCTGCCGTGCGGTTTCCAATACCACCATCATGGCCGGGCTGTGGGAGTCGAGCCCGTCCTTGGGCTGGCGCACCGCGCCTTCCAGGGCTTCCAGGCGTGCCGAGAGCTGGCGTACTTCCAGCTGCTTGGCGGTGGCCAGGCGCAACTGGTCCGGGCTGCAGGGTTTGACCAGGTAGTCTGCGGCGCCGGCCTGAATGGCATCTACCGCTGTGTCCACCGCCGAATGGGCAGTAACGATCACGACACGCATCCATGGCGCTTGAATACGCATATGCGCCAATACATCCAGGCCGTTGTCCTCGCCCAGGCGCAAGTCTAGAAAGCACAGGTCGAACACTTGGCGTTGCATCAAGGCATCGGCCTGGGCTGCGCTGTTGGCGGTGGCAACGGTGTAGCCTTCATCTTCCAGGCAATAGCGGAAGGTACGGAGGATCGCGGACTCGTCATCCACTAAAAGAATGCGGCCTTGAAGTTCCTTGGCTGATTCCATCTGTCCCGCGCTCCTTAACTATGAATGTTGGTGTTTAGTCCCGGAATAATCGGGCAAGTTGCATGGTTTATTCTGATCGATAAAAGGAAGCATCGCGTAGCTATCTGCATATCTTCCTACACACCCAGGTAAAAGGCCCGAGCTAGTGGCGTTTTCATATCTTCCCGCCGCTTCGGCAATCGCCTTTTCGCTTTCGATCCCTCGATCCGACCACTGACCATCGTGCATTTCGCACGGCCCTGGACCGGGCATCGTGCAGGATGCTGTGCCGTGCTCCGCTGTTTAATTTGTAACTAATTGATTTTATTGAGTTTTATTTTGTAAAAAAGCTGGCATGCGCTCTGCAATAGGTACTGCATAAAGCGTCATGAACGAATAATCAGAATGCGGGAGAAAGCAGTATGACTCGCCAAAGCCTCAGCCAATTGCGTGTATCGCCGTTGCATCTGCAGCAAGGTCTGTTCGCCAGCCTGGCGTTGATGGTCACGCTGATCGTCGGCCAGCAGATGCAGCATTGGCAGCAGAGTCAGCAGCAGGCCCCGCAGTTCGAGCGTCCCGTCATGACCCAGACCCATTTCCGTTCCGTCGCCAGCACGACTGCCGATGCAACCGCCCCGCAATTGAGAGTGGCAGACCAGGATTCCACCCTGAGCGAACTGCCGGTTCAGGAACGCTGGGTGTTCTAGGCAATACAACGTCGCTCATGCCGAGCGGCCGCATGGCATCACCGCTGTATCCCCTATGAAAGCTTAAGGAGAATCACCATGTTGAGTTGGGCAATCACGTTTCTGATCATCGCCATTGTGGCTGCAGTCCTGGGCTTCGGTGGTATCGCCGGTACGGCTACGGGTATCGCCAAGATTCTGTTCGTGGTCTTCCTGGTGATGTTCATCGCTTCGTTCTTCTTTGGTCGTAAAGGCCGAGGCTGAATATGACCACTCTGTCTTTTAAAGCCATTGCCGCCGCCTTGTTGTTGGGCGGCAGCGGCTTGGTGATGGCCGCCAACGACGGCCAATCACGGGCCAATGAATTGCTCAGCGCGGACCCGCAATACCGTGAAACCTGGCAAGGCGTGGTGAAGAAAGAAGAGCGCCTGCCCGAATGGGTGATGAACCTGTCGGGTACGGCCGAGCAGATGAACGCTGTCGAAGAGGATGGCGACAAGTATCTGGTAGGGCCGCTGTGTGAAACGGCAGATACCTGCCTGAACAAGCGCCTGATCGTCGCCTTCAGCTTCGACAAGGAAGACGCCTTCGCCATGTTGGTGGAAGTCCCGGCCGGTCTGCCGGCGGACAAATCCCCGACGCGGCACGCCGATTACCGCTTTCTCGGTAAGCCGGACGAAGGCATGAAGAAGCTGCTGATGGAGCAGCTCAAGAAAGATCCGAATTGGTACTAGGTTCCGTCTTACGGAGCTGGCGTCCATAGAAAGAAGCCACTTTGCTTCTTTCTGTTTGCATTGCTCGCCAAGGGCGATGCATGACCAGGGGGCTGGGTTGCTCTGATCGAGAAGATCGGCGCGACCTACGGGTACAGGGAGTGCCTGCGCAAGGGCCGGGTCAGGTGAAAAGCTGCGACGCAAGTTCACAAGTCCTCAAGCTTGCTGAACTTGCGGCGGGCTTATGACTCTGATGGCCGGTGCGTCATGCCGCCCATAGCTGGCATTCTTCGTTTCTGCCTCTCGCTAATTATTACGTAGTATGTCGATGCGACCATCCATCTAGAAATTTCTCCTGACGCCACAGGCCGTTTTCGGCAGGCAGGCTGCGGATTTTCCAGGCATTTCTACCCAATACCCCAAGTCCTCCGATACCTCTGCGCAAGCCGTAATTGGCAGCTTCACGGCAGGTTCGCCCGCTTGTATGGCGCATTCGAACTGACCGTTCAGACAATTATTTTCAAAAAAAGCCATGCCGATTCGGCATAGGGTAGGCGTTTACGGCATTAGACGTCGCTGCCTTGCATGGGAATAGTTGCGCCTTTTTTCGCCTGCCAGTAAGCCATTTCGGCCACGCTGCGGTGACCTTCCATGGAGGCAGATGCTCACACTTTTTCGCTTTCGAGCGGTCCAGCTGGCGCATTTGCCTTAAGTTCACTTGAAGTAAGGGTAATGACATGAAGAAGGCAAAGCTAAGCCTCGCCTGGCAGATCCTCATCGGTTTGGTGTTGGGGATCGCAATCGGTGCAGTGCTCAACCATTTCAGTGCTGAAAAGGCCTGGTGGATCAGCAACGTGCTGCAGCCGGCGGGCGATATCTTTATCCGCCTGATCAAGATGATCGTTATCCCAATCGTGATTTCCTCGCTGATCGTCGGTATTGCCGGTGTGGGAGACGCGAAAAAACTGGGTCGCATCGGCGTCAAAACCATTCTCTACTTTGAAGTCGTCACCACCATCGCCATCGTGGTCGGTTTGTTGCTGGCCAACCTGTTCCACCCGGGCGCGGGCATCGACATGAGTACCCTGGGTACCGTCGATATCTCCAAGTACCAGGCCACCGCGGCCGAAGTGCAGCATGAGCATGCGTTCATCGAGACCATTCTCAACCTGATCCCGTCGAACATCTTTGCGGCCGTCGCCCGTGGCGATATGCTGCCGATCATCTTCTTCTCCGTGCTGTTCGGCCTGGGCTTGTCGAGCCTCAAGCCGGAACTGCGCGAACCTCTGGTGACCATGTTCCAGGGCGTGTCCGAGAGCATGTTCAAAGTCACTCACATGATCATGAAGTACGCCCCTATCGGTGTATTTGCCCTGATCGCGGTGACGGTCGCCAACTTCGGCTTTGCCTCGCTGCTGCCACTGGCCAAGCTGGTGATCCTGGTTTACGTCGCGATTCTGTTCTTCGCCTTTGCGGTGCTGGGCCTGATCGCCCGCCTGTTCGGGTTCTCGATTCTCAAGCTGATGCGCATCTTCAAAGATGAGCTGGTGCTTGCCTACTCCACCGCCAGCTCCGAAACCGTGCTGCCGCGCGTGATCGAGAAGATGGAAGCCTACGGTGCGCCAAAGGCGATCTGCAGCTTCGTGGTGCCGACGGGTTACTCGTTCAACCTCGACGGTTCGACCCTGTACCAGAGCATCGCCGCGATCTTCATTGCCCAGCTGTACGGCATCGACCTGTCGATCGGCCAGCAATTGATGCTGGTGCTGACGCTGATGGTCACCTCCAAAGGCATTGCCGGTGTGCCGGGCGTGTCCTTCGTAGTGCTGCTGGCGACCCTGGGCAGCGTGGGCATTCCACTGGAAGGCCTGGCGTTTATCGCGGGTGTCGACCGTGTAATGGACATGGCGCGTACCGCGCTGAACGTGATCGGCAACGCCTTGGCCGTACTGGTTATCTCGCGCTGGGAAGGCATGTACGACGACGCCAAGGGCGAGCGCTACTGGAATTCGCTGCCGCACTGGCGCAGCAAAGAAGCGCTGCCGGCCGGCGAGATCACTCGCGGCTGATCGCTCGATTGCGCTGACACAAACCCCGGATAACTCCGGGGTTTGTCGTTTCTGCCAGCCCCGTTATCATTCGCCCCATCTTTCGGGGGATTTAACTGATGCTCAATGGCCTGTGGCTTGGCTTCTTTGTCGTGGCAATGGTGTCAGCACTGGCGCAATGGCTGGTGGGCGGTAACGCCGGGATTTTTGCAGCGATGGTGGAAAGCATTTTCGCCATGGCCAAATTGTCGGTAGAGGTCATGGTGTTGCTGTTCGGCACCCTGACACTGTGGCTGGGTTTTCTGCGTATCGCCGAAAAAGCCGGGATCGTCGATTGGCTGGCCAGGGCGTTGGGCCCGCTGTTTCGTCGCCTGATGCCGGAAGTGCCGGCCGGCCACCCGGCCATCGGCTTGATCACCCTCAACTTCGCCGCCAACGGCCTGGGCCTGGACAACGCCGCCACGCCCATCGGCCTCAAAGCCATGAAGGCGCTGCAGGAACTCAACCCCATCCCCAATACGGCGAGTAACGCACAAATCCTGTTCCTGGTGCTCAATGCGTCCTCGCTGACGCTGTTGCCGGTGACCATCTTCATGTACCGCGCCCAGCAAGGCGCTGCCGACCCGACGCTGGTGTTCCTGCCGATCCTGCTGGCCACCAGCGCGTCGACGCTGGTGGGCCTGCTGTCGGTGGCGGTGATGCAGCGCCTGCGCTTGTGGGACCCTGTCGTGCTGGCCTACCTGATTCCCGGCGCGTTGGTGCTGGGAGGCTTCATGGCGTTGCTGGCGACCCTGTCCGCCACGGCGTTGGCCGGGTTGTCGTCGATCCTTGGCAACCTCACGCTGTTTGGCTTGATCATGCTGTTCCTGGTGATCGGCGCCTTGCGCAAGGTCAAGGTGTATGAGGCCTTTGTCGAAGGGGCCAAGGAAGGCTTTGACGTTGCCAAAAACCTGCTGCCCTACCTGGTGGCGATGCTCTGTGCGGTGGGCGTGTTGCGTGCCTCCGGCGCCCTGGACTTCGGCCTGGAAGGGATTCGCCATGTGGTGGCCTGGACCGGTATGGACACGCGGTTTGTCGACGCGCTGCCGACCGCAATGGTCAAGCCGTTCTCCGGCAGCGCGGCGCGGGCGATGCTGATCGAGACCATGCAGACCCAGGGTGTGGACAGCTTCCCGGCGTTGGTGGCGGCGACGATCCAGGGCAGCACCGAGACCACGTTTTATGTGTTGGCGGTGTACTTCGGGTCGGTGGGCATCCAGCGGGCGCGGCATGCGGTGGGGTGTGCGTTGTTGGCGGAGTTTGCCGGGGTCGTGGCGGCTATTGCGGTGTGCTACTGGTTCTTTGGTTAAGGCTTAGATTGCTATCGGGGGCAAGCCCCCTCCCACATTTAGATCTGTGAATGCATTCAAATTGTGGGAGGGGGCTTGCCCCCGATGAGGCCCTCAACCTTTAGGTGTAGTGTTGCCTTGCGCCACGACCCAATCCACTACCTGCTTATTCAGCTGATCGCCGGCTTGCCCAAAAGCAGCCACCACCGCCGGCACCTTGGTATCCCCCACCTGCTGCCTCACCTCAAACCGCCGACTGGTAATGATCCTTTGATCACTGCCGCGCACCAGCCGAGCATCCAGGCGAATCACCACTTCCACTGCTGTGCCATGGTATTCGCTCTGAAACGCCTGCAATTGCCCGCCCAACTCATAGTCGGCTTGCAGATTGGTCTCGTCGGTACTCAGCAGCGTCACCCGCCCGTCACGCTGGAAGCCATCCAGCAGGCGATTGCGCAACAGCACCGGCGCCGGATCGCTCCAGCGCGAATTGGCATAGCTGCTGATCAGATCGCCATTGGGCACCACCGCGATGCGTGGGCTGTCGAGAAACTCACTGGTCTGCGGCTTGGTCACGCGCAATGACCAGCTCACCGGCGCGCCTTGGCTGACGGGCTGGGCCGACGCCAGGCGGTACACGTCGGACGGGTCCGCCTTGGGCAGGATCGAGCAGGCGCTCATCAACGCAAAGGCCAAGGGTGCGATCATTCGGTAAGCACGCTTCATGGCGTGAACTCCTTGTTCTTGTCACTGCCCAGCAGGTAACCGCTGGGGTTGGCTTCCAGACGGCGTGAGATGGCGCGTAGCGAACCGAGGGTTTCGCGCAGTTCGCGCACGGCTGGCGCCAGCTCATTAAGGCCCTGCATGCCGCTATTCACCGAGTCCTTGTTGTTAGCCAGCAACGTATTGATGGTGGCGGTGCTTTGCTCAAGGGATTTCATCGCCTGCTCGGCACTGCCAAAGGCTTGCTTGCCCTGGTCGTTGAGCAAGCCGTTGGCGTTGCGCATCAGCACGGTGGTCTGTTCCAGCGCGCCGCCGGCCTGTTTGCTCACTTGCATCAATTGCTGCATCACCACTTTGATCTCGCCGCGCTGTTCCGCGATGGCGCCGGTGGTTTGCTGCAGGTTGTCCAGGGTGGCGCTCAAGCGTTCGACGTTTTCCCGGGAGAACAGCTGGTTGGCGTTATGCAACAGCAGGTTGATGCTGGTCATCAGGTCGTTGCTGTTGTTGAGCAGACGGGCGATGGGCGATGGCGATGCGATGATTTCCGGCAGGTTGCCATCCTTGCCCTTGAGTTCAGGGCTCTGCGGGGTGCCGCCGCTGAGCTGGATGATCGAGGTACCGGTGATGCCGGTCAGTGCCAGTTTGGCCTGGGTGTCTTCCTTGATCGGCGTTTGCCCGGCCAGGCGGATGCGCGCCAGCACGCGGCGCGGGTCCTTGGGGTCCAGGCGCAGGCTGGTGACGTCGCCCACCTTGATCCCGCTGTACTGCACCGAACTGCCCTGGGACAGCCCGCTGACCGCCTCGTTGAACACCACCTCATAATCCTGGAAGGCGCTGTCGACGCTGGACTTGGCCAGCCACAGGCCGAACAGCATCGCGCCGACCACCACCATTACGCTGAACAATCCGATCATCACATGATGGGCTCGGGTTTCCATGTCATACCTCGTTGAGCGATTGAGCGGCATCCAATGCCGCGCGGCCTCGGGGGCCGTGGAAATATTCGTGGATCCAGGCGTCGTCGGTTTCCGAGACGACATCGATGGCGTCCGCCACCAGGACTTTCTTCTGCGCCAGTACCGCCACGCGGTCGGTGATGGTGTACAGCGTGTCGAGGTCGTGGGTGACCAGGAACACGCTCAAGCCCAGCGCATCGCGCAGGGTCAGGATCAGTTGGTCGAATTGCGCCGCGCCAATCGGGTCAAGGCCGGCGGTGGGCTCGTCGAGAAACAGGATGTCCGGGTCCAGGGCCAGCGCACGCGCCAGGGCGGCGCGCTTGATCATGCCGCCGGACAGCGAGGCCGGATACTTGTCGGCCGCCGACAACGGCAGCCCGGCGAGGGCCAGTTTGACTGCGGCCAGATGCTCGGCATCGGCGCGGCTGAGCCCGGCGTGCTCGATCAACGGCAAGGCGACGTTCTCGGTGACGGTCAGCGAGGAAAACAAGGCGCCCTTCTGAAACAGCACGCCGAAACGTCGCTCCACCAGGGAGCGTTCATGCTCGGACAGACTCGGCAGGTTCTTGCCGAATACCCGCACTTGCCCCTCGCTGGGCCGCCGCAGGCCGACAATGCTGCGCAGCAACACCGACTTGCCGCTGCCGGAGCCGCCGACCACCGCCAGGATCTCGCCCTTGTACAAATCCAGATCGAGATGCTCGTGCACGCTCTGGTTGCCAAAGCGGTTGCACAGGCCGCGAACCTCAATCACCGCCTCAGTGGGCGCTCGATGTACACGACTCACCAGCCCATCTCCATGAAAAACATCGCGGCGACCGCGTCCAGCACGATCACCACGAAGATCGACTGCACCACGCTTGAGGTGGTGTGTGCACCGACCGACTCGGCACTGCCGCTGACCTTGAAGCCTTCCAGACAACCGATCGCGGCGATCAGGAACGCGAAAATCGGTGCTTTCACCATGCCCACCAGAAAATGCTGCACACCGATGTCCGATTGCAGCAGTGACAGAAACATCGCCGGCGAAATATCCAGGGCCACCGCACACACCACGCCGCCGCCGACAATCCCCGAGAGCATCGCCAGGAATGTCAGCATCGGCAGCGCCACCAGCAATGCCAGGACCCGCGGCAGCACCAGCAGCTCCATCGGGTCCAGGCCCAGGGTGCGGATCGCGTCGATTTCTTCATTGGCCTTCATCGAACCGATTTGTGCGGTAAACGCACTGGCCGTGCGACCGGCGATCAGGATGGCGGTGAGCAACACGCCGAATTCGCGCAGGAATGAGAACGCCACCAGGTCCACGGTGAAGATCGTCGCGCCGAAGCTCTTGAGCACCGTGGCGCCGAGGAAAGCCACCACGGCGCCGACCAGAAAGGTCAGCAGCGCGACGATCGGCGCGGCATCCAGGCCGGTCTGTTCAATATGCGCGACCACCGGTGTCAGGCGCCAGCGCTTGGGCCGCAGGATGCCGCGCACGAAGGTTTCGAGGATCAGGCCGATGAAGCCCAACAGTTTCATCCCGTCTTGCCAGACGGTGTCCACGGCGCGGCCGATGCGCGCCAACAGTTGGATGCCGGCGCCCTCTTCCGGCTCCTTGAGTGGTACACAGAAATCGTTGAGCGAGCGGTAGACCGTCTTGAGCAGTGCGCGGTCGGCGGCGGACAGGCTGCAATCGGTCTGCTCGGCGGAGCGCTCGATACGCTCGGGCCCCAGCAACTCCACCAGCAGCGACGCGCCGGCGGTATCCAGGGCGCCAAGGCCGTTAAGGTCGATGTGCGCGCCGGCATCGTATTGGCCGTCGAGGGTGTTCGACAGCTTCTTCAGCTTCGCGTAGTGGGCAAGCGTCCAGTCACCGGAAATGCGCAGCAACGGCGGTGTGCTGGACGTATCGAGTTGGGCCGCACCGGCCGTCGGGGGAGTGGTCATAAGCTCCGAGCTTGTTTGGCTATCCACAATTGCTACGTAATAGCATGATCGGGACTACTGCGGGTTGTCCGTTTGTGCTGAGTCGGTGACGTTAAAGCGCAGCACGCCAATGACTTGCCCGTCTTCGGTGAGCACCCGTACCTGCCAGCGGCCTACCGCATCCGGCGGGAAGTTCTGCTTGTGGGTCCAGGCGCGGTAGCCCTCCTTGCGGCCGCCATGGATATCCAGGGCAATGCGGTCGACTTCCTTGCCGTTGAATTTCCACACATGGTAGATCCGCTCATCGAGGCCGCGCGGCGCGTTGATCGCGGTGTAGGCGTACAGCCCGCCGCTGCGCAGTTGGGCGGCGCTGACTTGCTTAAGGTCGTCGCCCGGGGTGCGGTCCTGAAGCTGGGTGCTGATGGCCACTTCAGTCATCCACAGGGTGGCCGGTGGTACCCAGCTACGCAGCAGCCAGCCGGCGCAGCCAATAGCGGCCGTCACCCCCAGCAGCATTACCCAGCCTTTGACGCTGCGCAGCGGCAGGCTCACGGCCAGGCTCGGAATCGACAGCGCCATGGCGACGCCCAGGGCCAGCTTGTAACTTTCGGCAGTGGTCAGGTGCAGGATGATCGGCAGTGCGGTCAGCAGTGCGGCGAACAGTGTCAGCGTATGCAAGGCGAGGAACAGCGAGCGCTTGGGCGCCAGCCATTTGTAATACAGCGGGTCGATGATCGACACCAGCGCCGCCGCGCCGAGCAGGCCGGTAAACACCGATTGGCCGCTGTTCCAGGCGGTGGTCACGAAAAAGAACGGCAACACGAAAAACAGGCTTTCCTGATGGATCATCTGCGTGGCGTAGCGCAGCAGCGGTTCCGGTATTTCGCGGTTGAACAGCTTGGTGAACAGTTGCGTGAAGCTGTTTTCCAGCATCAGCCACAACCAGCTCACCAGCATGATCACGGCGATCCAACTGGCCATGCCCTGCTGGCGGTCCACCAGGATGAAGCTGCCGACACCCGAGATGAAGCCGCCGAGTGCGATCACCCCAGGGTAGCGCTTGATCAGTTCTATAACGCGCTGGACAAGGGGCGGCAGATTCGGCATGGGCGGTTCGCACTGTGTGTGGGAAAAATCTTAGACAGAATAACGTTTTAGTCCGCTGTTCGGTGCCTCGTTACGCGATCCGTTTGCGATAAAGCCGTAGGACGACCCACACAAGAACGATCAGTCCCAGCACGCCCGCGCCTATCCAGCTCAGGGCGTTATAGCTCAACAGCGGTTTTTCGATGCGCCAGTAGCCCGGCTGCTCCAGAACCTGGCGCATGGCCTGATTGGTCTGCGCCAGGCTCACGGCCTTGATACGTTTGGCAGGGTCGCTGAAGCGCCCGTTGGCATATTCCCCGGCAGCGCTCCAATAATAGTCGGCCAGCGCGCTGTTGCCCTGCACGGCCCAGGCCTGACGTGCGATGGCGGCTTGCTGCAGGCGCGCGAACACCGCCGGATCGAGGCCGTCCTTGAGCAGACGGGTCTTGAGGTCTTGCAATACCTGCTCGGCTTCCTCGAGGTTGTCCCGTTCGAGGTCGGCGTTCAGGCTCAGGAAGCCGACGCCGCCGAGCACTTCGCGTTCGCTCCACGGCCCGTAGGACAGGCCGTGCCTGAGGCGCAATTGGCGGTACAGCGCCCAGTCGAGGTAGTCCTTGAGCAGGTCGTAGGTTTCATCGTGCTGGTCGTCCAGCATCGGCTCCGGGAACAGCCAATGCAGCTTGGCATTGTCGCCGACCCAGCCGTGGATCAGGTCACGGTGGCTGGCGGCGGCCTGCTGGATTTGCGGCAACGGCCGATGTTCGCTCGGCTCTACCGGGTCGAGTTGGCCATAGGTGCGTTCCAGGTAGGCCGGCAGCAGTTTGTCCAGGTCGCCGACGACGATCAGGGTCATGTTGTTCGGTGCGTACCAGTTTTTGCGCAGCGCCTCCAGCTGGTCGCGGGTCAGGTGGTTGACCTCGGCGCGTTCGGTGCACTTGAGGCCCAACTCGACGGCCAACTGGTTGCTGGCGTTGTGGCCGAGATCCTGGCGGTCCAGCAGGCGTTGCAAGTGGGAGTAATGACCACCGTCCTCGCGCTCGACCACCTGCTTGGCGGCGTTGATATTGGCGTCGGTCAGCTGGGTGCGGGTAATGATAGCCAGCAGCAGGTCCAATACCTTGCGCTGGTTCTGCGCGGGCGCTTCGATGACAAAGGTGGTATCGGCGTTGCTGGTGTAGGCGTTCCACTCGCCGCCCAGGGCCTGCATGCGGTCTTCGAGGTCGCCTTCATCACCGCCGTCGATGCCGCTGAACAGCAGGTGCTCGAACAAATGCGGCAGTTCTTTCTGATCGCAGCTGAAATCGTCCAGGCCCACGCCGACCACCAGGCGGATGGCCACATGCCCGCGCTCGGTGCCCGGTTTTAGCAGCAATTGCAGGCCGTTGGGCAAGGTGTAGCCTTCGACTTGCAGGCGGTCAAAGGCAAAGGTGTGTGCCGAGCCCATGAGCAGGCAGGCGAGTAACAGGCGACGCATAACAAGCTTCCTGGCGAATGAGGTCCGTTGTTAACTGACTTCGCTCGCTGGCGTACGTTCAGGGCGAATGGGTGATGTCGGCAATATCATCGGTGGAGAGTGCGCCGGTGTCGGACGTTTCCAACACTACATAAGCACTGCTGCAAAACAACGAGTTCAAGCGCTTCATGTCGGCGATCAGCTCCAGGTGCAGGGAGCTGGTCTCCAGGCTTTGCACAATCTTGCGTTGCAAGCGGCTGACGTGGGCGTGCGCCAGGCGACGCTCCTGGGCGCGAAAGCGGCGTTTCTCGCGCAGTAATTGGCGGGCGCTTTCCGGGTCGCCGCTGAGGAATACCGACAGGCCCAGGCGCAGGTTGGCGATCAACTGGCTGTGCAGGCCGCTGAGTTCTTCCAGGCCGACATCGGAAAATTGCCGGCGCTGGGACGTCTTCTGCTGCTGCACTTTGCGCAGCATGCGCTCGATCAGGTCGCCTGCCAGCTTCAGGTTGATCGACAGTTCGATGATTTCTGCCCAGCGTCGATTGTCCTGCTCACTCAGGTCTTCACGGGGCATTTGCGCCAGGTAAAGTTTGATCGCGCTATAAAGCGCCTCGACGTCATCGCTGAGGCTGCGCATTTGCTGGGTAATGGCGGTTTGGTTACCGCGCAGCACTTCCTGCATCGAGGTGAGCATGTTGTCGATCAGGTCGCCGAGCCGCAGGGTTTCGCGGGCGGCGTTGGCCAGCGCCAGGCTCGGCGTGTTCAGCGAGGCCAGGTCCAGATGGCGCGGCTTGGCTTTGCCGTTGGTCTCGGGACGCTCCGGCAGCAGCCATTCGCACAGCCGCGCCATCGGGCCGATAGTGGGCAACAGGATCAGGCAGCGGCTGACGTTGTAGAGCAGGTGAAAGGTGATGACCATGCCTTGGGTGCTGTAGTCCAGGCCGTCCATCCAGCGGACGAGTGGGTCGAGTACTGGGATGATCAGCAGCAGGCCGATCAATTTGTACAACAGGCTGCCCAGGGCGACTTGCCGCCCGGCGGTGTTCTGCATGCTGGTGCTGAGAAAGGCCAGTATGCCGCTGCCGATGTTGGCGCCGATCACCAGGCCGATGGCCACGTGCAAACCGATCACGCCGGCACCGGCCAGGGTTGCCGTCAGCAGCACTGCGGCGAGGCTGGAGTAGGAAATCATCGCGAACAGCGCGCCGACCAGGGCGTCGAGCAAGATATCGCCGGTCAGCGAAGCGAAGATGACTTTTACGCCCTGGGCATGGGTAATCGGCCCGGCGGCTTCGACGATCAATTGCAGGGCCAGAATGATCAGCCCGAGGCCGATCCCGACTCGGCCCAGCTGCCCTGCCCGCGTCTGTTTGCGCGAGAGGAAAAAAATCACCCCGAGGAAGATCAACAGCGGCGACAACCACGACAGGTCAAAGGTCAGCACCCGCGCCATCAACGCGGTACCGACGTCGGCGCCGAGCATGGTGGCCAGGGCGGGCGTAAGGCTCATCAGCCCCTGGCCGACAAAGGACGTCACCAGCATCGCCGTGGCATTGCTGCTCTGCACCATGGCCGTCACCAGGATACCGGCGACAAACGCCAGCCAGCGTTTGGACATGTTCTGCCCGATGACTTGGCGCAAGTTGGAGCCGTAGACCCGCAGGATGCCGGTACGGACGATGTGCGTGCCCCAGATCAGCAGGGTCACGGCGGAAAGCAGATTGAGCAAGGTCAGCATGCTCGGCCCCCCGTGTAGGTGAGCTCCAGCAGGAGCGAAGGAAAGTTGCCGCGTGCCGTTCTACGTCTTGTACTTAAGCTGTAGTTGGCGAATGGGCTCTGCGCCAGCATCGCATAGCTGATCGCGGGATTGAAACAAAACTGTCATGAAGATCGTTCCCACGCTCTGCGGGGGAATGTATCCCGTGACGCTCTGCGTCAGTGTCTTGCGGCAGGACGCGGAGCGTCCGAGGCGGCATTCCCACGCGGAGCGTGGGAATGATCGACAGCGGATCAAATTTACTGACCCGGAATATCCTTGCGCAGTTTCACCGGATCCTGCTGCTTCTTCTTTTTCGCGATGGCGGTGCGCATCTTGATGTTCACCGCTTCCACCGCCAGCGAGAACGCCATGGCGAAGTAGACGTAGCCTTTGGGCACATGAACGTCGAAGGATTCGGCGATCAGCACGGTACCCACCACCAGCAGGAACGACAGCGCCAGCATCTTCAGCGACGGGTGCTTGTCGATGAATTCGCTGATGGTGCCGGCGGCCAGCATCATCACCAATACGGCAACCACGATGGCGGCGACCATGACCGGCACATGGGAAACCATGCCGACGGCGGTGATGACCGAGTCCAGGGAGAACACGATATCGATGATCGCAATCTGGATAATGGTGTAGATGAACTTGCCACCGCCGCCCTTGGGCTCGTCGTGGCTTTCGTCCTCACCTTCCAGAGCGTGGTACATCTCCTGGGAGCTTTTCCACAGCAGGAACAAGCCACCGAAGAACAGGATCAGGTCGCGACCGGAGATGCCCTGGCCGAGGACCACGAACAGGTCGGCGGTCAGTTGCATGACCCAGGTGATCGACAGCAGCAACAGGATGCGCGTGACCATCGCCAGGGCAAGGCCGAAGATCCGGGTGCGCGCCTGCATGTGCTTGGGCATGCGGCTGACCAGGATCGAAATCATGATGATGTTATCGATGCCCAGGACGATCTCGAGCGCCGTCAGGGTGAAGAAGGCAATCCAGATTTCCGGATTGGTCAGCCATTCCATGTGTATTCCTTTGAGCAAATGTTAACCGCGCAAGCTGCAGCGCCGCGCGGTGGGTGAGTCGGTACGATTATAGAGTGCTGAACAGCGGAAAAATCCCCATCAGCAGCGCGGCGAACATTATGCACAGGCATACCAGCACTGCCCACTTCAAGGTGAAGCGCTGGTGATCGCCAAACTCGATACCTGCCAGGGCGACCAGCAAGTAGGTCGAGGGTACCAGCGGGCTGAGCAGATGCACCGGTTGCCCGACGATTGACGCACGCGCCATTTCCACCGCAGTGATGCCGTAGTGGCTGGCGGCCTCGGCCAGCACCGGCAGTACGCCGTAGTAGAACGCATCGTTGGACATGAAGAAGGTAAACGGCATGCTCACCAGCGCGGTGATGACCGCCAGGTACGGGCCCAGGGCTTCAGGGATGACCGCCAGCAGGCTCTTGGACATGGCATCCACCATGCCGGTACCCGACAGGATGCCCGTGAAGATGCCGGCGGCGAAGATCAGCCCGACCACCGCCAATACGCTGCCGGCGTGGGCGGCGACGCGGTCTTTCTGCTGTTGCAGGCACGGATAGTTGACGATCATCGCGATACTGAATGCCACCATGAACAGCACGGGCAGCGGCAGCAGACCGGCGATCAGCGTGCACATCAGGGCCAGCGTCAGCGCGCCGTTGAACCAGATCAGCTTCGGACGGCGAGCATCGGGGAACTGCGACACGCTGATTTCGCTGTGGTCGATCTCGTCGCCTTGCAGGTGCAGCTCACCCAGGCGTGCGCGCTCGCGCTTGCCGTACATATAGGCAATCGCCAGGATCGCCACCACGCCGGCTGCCATGGCCGGGATCATCGGCACGAAGATGTCCGATGGGTCCACATGCAGCGCACTGGCGGCGCGGGCCGTCGGGCCGCCCCAGGGGGTCATGTTCATCACGCCGCCGGCAAGAATGATCAAGCCGGCCATGATGCGCGGGCTCATGCCGATGCGCTGGTACAGCGGTAACATCGCGGCGACGCAGATCATGTAGGTGGTGGCGCCGTCACCGTCGAGGGACACCACCAGGGCCAGCACGGCGGTGCCGACCGAGACTTTCAACGGGTCGCCCTTGACCATCTTGAGAATCTTGCGCACGGCCGGGTCGAACAGGCCGGAGTCGATCATCAGGGCAAAGTAGAGGATGGCGAACATCAGCATCACGCCGGTCGGCGCGAGTTTGGTAATGCCTTCGAGCATCATCGGGCCGATCTTCGGCGCAAAGCCGCCGAACAGCGCGAACAGGATAGGCACGATGATCAAGGCGATCAGCGCAGACAGGCGCTTGGTCATGATCAGGAACATGAACGTGATGACCATGGCAAAGCCAAGGAAAGTCAGCATAGGAATACTCCAGGCGTAGCGCGGCTAGGGAATGGCGAACCGGGTGGGGTCAGCGCAGAACGAAAGGCACGAGGCGTACGGGGGGAGTTGGGGTAAACAGACGGGTACGGGCGGACATCGGGAATCACCATTGTTGTTGTTAACAGTCGGTCTATTGCCGACAGTGGAGGTGATCCTAGACGGGTAAGCTTTCAGCCAGCTTTCGCCGGGAAAACAGATGACACTCGGTCCTAAGGCCTATGCGGATAAAAAATGTGGGAGGGGGCTTGCCCCCGATTGCAGTGGATCAGGCAGCTTATGGCTAGCTGACCTACCGCTATCGGGGGCAAGCCCCCTCCCACATTGGGATCACTTGATTCGCTGAGTGTTTACGGCAGTTCGAGGCCACCGGCCGCTTTATGCAACGCCCGCAGGTGCTCACCCATCTGCTTGAGATTGGCCTCGCAGGCGGCAATCTCGGCAGCGCGGGCCGGATCAAGCAGCGCCCTCACCTGTTTATCCAGCTCGCCAGTCAGCGATTGCAGTTGTTTCTGGCGCTCGGCACTTTCCGATTCCAGCCGCTTGGCCTCCGAAGGTTGTGGCAGGCCATAGCCACCGCTGTCGAGCAACTCGGCCGGGCGACTGAGGAAACCGCTGTTGGCGAGGATTTGCTGCAATGTGTTGTTGGCGTGTTCCATGCCGCCGTTTTTCAGCTCCCGGGCATTGAGGTAGCGTTGTTTGACTTCGTCCTGGGCGAGCATCAATTGTTTGCGAAAGCTGGCCTGTTCCAGCAACAGCAATGCGGCGCTGGTTCGCAAGTCAGCCTGGCTGAACCATTGGCGGCGCTCCTGCGCATCCAGCGACAGCCAGTCTTCGACCTGGGTCTGCTTGATCGGCAGACGTTTGCGCAGTACATCGAACATCGCCTGGTAGCGCTCGCGGAACGAGTCGAAGTGATAGCCCAGGCGCAACGCTTCGCGCTTGTCATCCAGTACGCTGGTGTCGGCCAGCCCACGCGCGCTGAGTACTTCCAGCAAGCCATTGGGAGTGATGTTGTCCAGGCCGGTCAGTTGTGGATTCGCGCTGCCACTGCGCAGCAGCTTCAAGCTTTCCACCGCGCAGTTGTTGGAAATGAAGAAGTAGTTGCCGTCGTAGCTCCAGTGCATCTCGGCGGCATGTTCGACCGTGTCGTTGATTTCCTGGCGGTTGAGCTTGAGCGGCACCGACGCCAGGCCGCGCAATTCGGTCTTGGTGTATTCGTCGATGACTTGTGCCAGCGGCAGCACGAAAAGACGTGACGGGTATTTGCCCACCAGGCCATCCCAGCTCGACAGCTGTACGTCGCCGACGAAAGCGCGGTAGGACAACACCAGGTGCTGATCCAGGTCCAGCCGGCAATCCGGCCCGCGAGGACGGCCGGGCGCACAGATCACCAGGCGCAGCATGCTATGGCCCCAGCGGCTCACCAGATTCTGGTTGGCTTCGGCGAGCAGGTAGTCGATTTCATAGACGCGCTCCGGGTCGATATGGCCCAACGGTGTCTTGGCGAAATCGTTGCCGGCGTTCAGAAAAGCATAGGTATTGCCGCACTTGTCCTGCCCGGGCGGCGCCCAGCCGAAGTGTTCCGTGTAATAGCGCGCCAGCGCGGGACGGCGACAGGCATAGCTGGGGTCGAGGAGGAAGTACTCCATGTTGACCGCGACGAACTCCAGCGGGCTGGTGGTTTCGTAGATGTCCGGGCTGCGAACGACCTGGTTGTTGTGCTGTTCGCGTTCGCCGCGACGGCCGACGTATTGCGGCCAGCCGGCGAGGTCCAGCAGGCGAGGGTCGTCACTCAGGGTGAAGCGACGGTTGTTCTGGCCACGGCATTGGTCGGGCAGGCCGATCAGGCCGGTGATGTTGTTCTGGCGGCTGCAGCGCTGGATCAGGGCGCGCTCGTCTTTGGACCACAGGCGCGCACGGTCATAGATGTGGGTCAGTTCATGCAGCACGGTGGCGAGCATTTCCTGACGCACGGTGCCGTGGGGGCGGTTGGTCTTACGAGTCGCGGCGCTGCCGTCGGTCAGGCTGGCCAGCAGGTTTCGGTTGAGGTCCAGTTCGGACACCAGGGAGGCCTGGCCGTAAGCGTTTGCAGGCATCTTGTCGGTCCAGCCGACTTCGATGCGACGGTCCAGTTGCTCGATGAAGCGCGGCGGCAGGGCGCCCATCGCTTCATCGAGCAATGCCTGGCTGGCCTGCTGTTCAGTCGGGCTCAGGCCATCGGTCTTGAGCTGCAGTTGCAGGCTGGCCTGGGCCGCACCGGCACACAGCAGCATAGCCCCGGCCAGGAGCCAGGCTTTGACGCGCCTCACAGAGCGAGGATAGCTTCGGCGAGCGTCTGGTCGCTGGCATCACGGGCTTCTGGTACGCGGGTGCGCAGGGTGTCAAAGGCGGCTTCGAGTTGCGCGCCACGGATCTCGCCATTGGTGGCGACGAAACTGGCGGCATCATCGTGGGCTTCGCGCACGATCTTGGAATCGCGGATCGAGGTGGTGGTGTCGGAGGTGAAATCAATGGTGCGCGCCGAAGCGCGAACGACGATGTTACTGGTGGCTTTCAGGGTTTGCGCCTGGGCGACATCAGCCAGAAACAGCAGGCCGAGGGCGGCGATGATCAACGGGCTACGCATGGGGTGACTCCAAGACAAAGAGGGACATACAAAGATGATTATTGGACGAGAATTGCTTGCGCCAGTTCAAGGTCGCTTGCATGAAGTTTTGGCCGGGTACGGCGCAGGTAATCCAGCGCGGACTCCAGGCGTGCGCCCCGCCATTGGCCGTCAGTGGCAATGAAAGCGGCAGCATCATCCCTGGCAACCCGGACCAACTTGTTATCAAACGGCGCGGACGTCACCTTGCTGGTGGCATACGCGCTGACAACGGTGCTCTGAACGGAGACGTCAAAGGCCGAAGCCAACGGTGCCCAGCAGGCACAGAACAGTAACGGGACAATCAACAGGCGGTATGAAAAAGCCATGGCACTCGACAACTGAAAACGAGCGCCAAGGCTAGCGCAATGACGGGGTGAGAGCCAGTGCAGTGACTGGCTCTTGCTCGCTGCTCCTGGCGTTAGATCGCCAGGATCGCCTGGGCCAATTGAGCGTCAGTGGCGGTGTTCAATTGCGGCGCCTGTTGGCGGATCTGTGCCAGGGCGCTCTCCAGTTTCACGCCACGAATGGCGCCTTCGCTGGCGACAAAGCTGGCCGCGTCGTCACGGGCGGCTCGCACCACCTTGTTGTCGCGCAGGGAGGATGTGGCATCGGACGTGGCGTCGGAGGTGGCTTTCAGTGCGCCAACGATCGAATCGGTGGTGACGATAAAGCTGCTCGCGTTGGCGCTGGCAGCAACGGCCAACAGGGCGGCGGTGCACAGCAGGCGAAGACGGGACATGGGATAACTCCTGTAGATCAGCAAATTAAGGTGGCACAGAACGGCCACAGTGAAACGGACGTTGGGCAATTGGGCATCTGACGCCCGTTCTACAAGGTTCGCCACGTGGTGACTGGATATTAGGTCACCGCTTGATCATTCGGAAGCCTGAGGTTAACTGTTATGGTTGTATTATAAAATATAAAAACTGTACCTGTTCCGCAGAACCTGCCGTTTTCAGGTTCATTTACCCAGATACAACAAAGCCCGCCTCCGGTTACCCGGGGCGGGCTTTGCTTGACAAATCAGAGTGCTGGCGATGGACCGCGCGGGTCAGGGCCAGCGAGCGCCAATCAGCGCCAGAACGGCTTGCTCAGCTCTTCGTAGCGTTGAGCTTCGCTGATACCGGCGTCAGCCAGCAAACGCGAATCCAGGCGTGCCAATTGGTGGCGGCTGGAGATGCGGCGCTGCCACAACATCAGGTTGGCGAGAACGCGCAGAGGCAGGGAAGCCTGGGTGTTGACAGCTTTTTCTTCGAAGAACAGTTCGGAACTGAGTGTACGTTCCATGATGACATCCTTCCGCTTGTGGCGGGATTAGGTAGTGGTTTAACTGATGCCAATGATCCTCCTCGCACGCAAGACTCTCTAGATACAGTTCACTTGTATTGTGAGGGTCCAGTTAACTGTTTATAGAGGCTGTACGGTACGAAATTGGGGCAACTGTACCTGTTCGCACTGAATGAGTGCGAAATAGACTTTTTTGCTTAAGATTGTGGGATATTTCGGTAGGAAATGACCGGTACAGCAGTACAGTTTTTGCTGGAAGTATCGATCAAACAACCGGGCCGATAAAACTGTATTGGTATCAACCCGGTTGTATAGCCATCAAGCCTTGAGCATGTGTCCGGTTTCTTCCAGGTTGATGTGCCAGCTCAGTGCGTCGCGCAGGATATGCGGGGTATGTCCGCCGATAGCACAGGCGGCAACGAAGTAATTGTTCAGTGCGTCGCGATACGCCGGGTGCACACAGTTGTCGATGATTACTCGGGCCCGCTCCCGTGGCGCCAGGCCGCGCAGGTCGGCCAGGCCGACTTCGGTCACCAGGATGTCGACGTCATGCTCGGTGTGGTCCACATGGCTGACCATCGGCACTACGCTGGAAATAGCGCCGCCTTTGGCAATCGATTTGGTGACGAAAATCGCCAGGTGCGCATTGCGCGCAAAGTCCCCGGAACCGCCTATGCCGTTCATCATCCGCGTGCCGCAAATATGAGTGGAGTTGACGTTGCCGTAGATATCGAACTCCAGCGCGGTGTTGATACCAATGATGCCCAGGCGACGCACCACTTCGGGGTGATTGGAGATTTCCTGCGGGCGCAGCACCAGCTTGTCCTTGTAGTGCGCAAGATTGCCGAACACATCGGCATTGCGCCGCTCCGACAGGGTAATCGAGCTGCCGGAGGCGAAGCTCAGCTTGCCGGCGTCGATCAGGTCGAACGTCGAGTCCTGCAACACTTCCGAATACATGGTCAGGTCTTCGAACGGCGAGTCGATCAAGCCGCACATCACCGCGTTGGCAATGTTACCGATCCCGGCCTGCAGCGGGCCGAGCTTGTTGGTCATGCGCCCCGCATCAACTTCCTGTTTCAGAAAGTTGATCAGGTGATTGGCGATGCCTTGGGTGTCGCTGTCGGGTGGCGTCACCGTGGAGGCGGAATCGGCTTGGTTGGTGATCACGATGGCGACGATCTTCTCGGGCGGGATGGGAATCGCCGGGCTGCCTATGCGGTCGTCAACTTTGACCAGCGGAATCGGCGTGCGGGTTGGCCGGTAGGACGGGATATAAATGTCGTGCAGCCCCTCCAGGTTCGGGTTGTGCGCCAAGTTGATCTCGACGATCACTTGCTTGGCGAAGATCGCGAAACTGGCGGAGTTGCCCACGGACGTGGTGGGCACGATATGGCCTTGTTCGGTGATCGCAACGGCCTCGATCACGGCAATGTCCGGCAGCTTGAGCTGGTTATTGCGCAGTTGCTCGACGGTTTCCGACAGGTGCTGATCGATAAACATCACTTCGCCGGCGTTGATGGCCTTGCGCAAGGTGCTATCGACCTGGAACGGCATACGGCGTGACAGCACCCCGGCTTCGGTCAATTGCTTGTCCAGGTCGTTACCCAGGCTGGCGCCGGTCATCAGGGTGATTTTCAGCGGTGACGTCTTGGCGCGTTCGGCCAGGGCGTGGGGGACGGCCTTGGCTTCACCGGCGCGGGTGAAGCCGCTCATGCCGACGGTCATGCCGTCCTCGATCAGTGCAGCGGCGTCTGCCGCGCTCATGACCTTGTTCAGCAACGAAGGCAAGCGGATACGATCACGGTACATGAATGGTTATCTCAGGCTACGGAAGCAAGTGGGGCAGTGTAGTGATTTCAAAAAGTTTCGGCGCGCTACCATGGTCGAATGCACGGCCGCGATGTAGAGCCTTTGGTCGGGTTTCATAGGAGCGTGCAAAGCGGGACGCAGAGCTTCCCTGGCTGCATTTCCACGCAGAGCATGGGAACGAAAAAACCCCAGCCTATCGAAGGCCGGGGTCTTGGGTATTGCGCTGGCGCAGTGTTATTCGACGGCCTTGACCATATCTTCGATGACCTTCTTGGCATCACCGAAGACCATCATGGTCTTGTCCAGGTAGAACAACTCGTTGTCCAGGCCCGCATAGCCGCTGGCCATCGAGCGCTTGTTGACGATGATGGTCTTGGCCTTGAACGCCTCAAGGATCGGCATGCCGGCGATCGGTGAGTTCGGATCGTTCTTGGCCGCCGGGTTGACCACATCGTTGGCGCCCAGCACCAGCACCACGTCGGCCTGGCCGAACTCGGAGTTGATGTCTTCCATCTCGAACACCTGGTCGTACGGCACCTCGGCCTCGGCCAGCAGTACGTTCATATGTCCCGGCATGCGGCCGGCCACGGGGTGGATCGCGTACTTCACCGTTACGCCGCGATGCGTCAGCTTCTCGGTCAGTTCCTTGAGCGCGTGTTGCGCCCGTGCGACGGCCAGGCCGTAGCCCGGCACGATGATCACCGTGTCGGCGTTGGTCAGCAGGAAGGTGGCATCGTCGGCCGAGCCGGATTTCACTGGGCGTGCTTCCTTGGAACCTGCCGCAGCACCGGCGTCCGGCGCATTGCCGAAGCCGCCGAGCAGCACGTTGAAGAAGGAGCGGTTCATGGCCTTGCACATGATGTACGACAGGATCGCGCCGCTGGAGCCCACCAGGGAGCCGGCGATGATCAGCATCGAGTTGTTCAGCGAGAAGCCAATCCCCGCCGCTGCCCAGCCGGAGTAGCTGTTGAGCATCGACACAACCACCGGCATGTCGGCGCCGCCGATCGGGATGATGATCAGCACGCCCAGTACAAAGGCCAGGGCCAGCATCATGGCGAAGGCCGTGAGGTTGCCGGTGAACATGAAGGCCAGGCCCAGGCCCAGTGTCAGAAGGCCCAGCACCAGGTTGAGCTTGTGCTGGCCACCGAACTGTACCGGTGCGCCCTGGAACAGGCGGAACTTGTATTTGCCGGACAGCTTGCCGAAGGCGATCACCGAACCGGAGAAGGTGATTGCACCGATGGCGGCGCCGAGGAACAGTTCCAGGCGGTTGCCCGCAGGAATGGCGTCGCCCAAGTGTTTGACGATGCCCAGGGATTGCGGCTCGACGACCGCCGCGATGGCGATGAATACCGCGGCCAGGCCGATCATGCTGTGCATGAACGCCACCAGTTCCGGCATCTTGGTCATTTCGACGCGCTTGGCCATGATCGAACCGGCGGTGCCGCCGACCAGCAGGCCGACGATCACATAGCCGATACCGGCCGTCGCCAGCTCGGCGCCGAGCTTATAGATCAGGCCCACGGTGGTGAGTACCGCCAGCGCCATGCCGAGCATGCCGAACAGGTTGCCGCGCCGCGAGGTGGTCGGATGCGAGAGGCCTTTGAGGGCCTGGATGAAACAGATCGACGCAATCAGGTAGAGCGTCGTGACGAGGTTCATGCTCATTACTTGGGCGCCTCTTCTTTTACTTTCGGGGCTTTTTTCTTGAACATCTCAAGCATTCGCCGGGTGACCAGGAAACCACCAAATACGTTGACCGCCGCCAGGGCCACGGCCAGGGTGCCCATGGTCTTGCCCAGCGGTGTCACCGTGAGGGCGGCGGCGAGCATGGCGCCGACGATCACGATGGCCGAAATCGCATTGGTCACGGCCATCAACGGCGTATGCAGCGCGGGCGTCACGTTCCAGACCACGTGGTAACCGACGTAAATCGCCAGCACAAAGATGATCAGGTTGTAGATACCGGGGGAGATAAGCTCTTCCATCGTCTGAATCCCTGTTTAGGCGTTTTTGCGGATGACTTGGCCGTCGCGGCACATCAGGCACGCGGCGACGATGTCGTCTTCGAGGTTGATTTCAAACTGCCCTTCCTGGGTGAACACCAGTTTCAGAAAGTCCAGCAGGTTGCGCGCATACAAGGCCGATGCATCGGCTGCCACGGCGCCGGCCAGGTTGGTCGGGCCGCAGATGATCACGCCGTTTTCCACCACCACTTGATCTGCAATCGTCAGCGGGCAGTTGCCACCCTGGGCTGCCGCGAGGTCGATGACCACCGAGCCGGGCTTCATCTGCGCCACGGTTTCGGCGCTGAGCAAGGTGGGCGCTTTACGGCCGGGGATCAACGCCGTGGTGATGACAATATCGGCTTGCCTGGCGCGTTCGTGGACTGCCAGGGCCTGGCGCTGCATCCAGCTGGTGGGCATCGGGCGCGCATATCCGCCGACGCCGACCGCGCATTCGCGTTCCTCATCGGTTTCGTAAGGCACATCAACGAACTTGGCGCCGAGGGATTCGATCTGTTCCTTTACGGCCGGGCGTACATCGGAGGCTTCGATCACTGCACCCAGGCGTTTCGCCGTGGCGATGGCCTGCAAACCTGCGACGCCGGCGCCAAGAATCAGCACGCGGGCCGCTTTCACGGTGCCTGCGGCGGTCATCAACATCGGCATGAAGCGCGGGTAGTGGTGGGCAGCCAGCAACACGGCTTTATAGCCGGCGATGTTGGCTTGGGAGGACAGCACATCCAGGCTCTGGGCCCGGGAGGTGCGTGGCGCAGCTTCAAGGGCGAATGCCGTGATGCCGCGCTCTGCGAGCTTGGCGATGGTTTCGTTGCTGAACGGGTTGAGCATGCCCACCAATACGGTGCCGCTTTTGATCAGCGCCAGTTCGCTGTCGCTGGGGGCAACCACCTTGAGGATCAGTTCGGCGCCAAACGCATCGTTGGCGCTGCCAATGGTTGCGCCTGCCGTTTCATAGGCACTGTCAACGATGCTGGCGTTGATGCCTGCGCCGTTTTGCACAGTGACCTTATGGCCCTGGCCGATCAGCTTCTTGATGGTTTCCGGGGTGGCAGCCACCCGCGTTTCACCGGTCTGGGTTTCGAGAGGAACACCAATGTGCACGTCAAATCTCCTGCATGATCTTTTTGCTTTTGATCTTTTTGTAAAAAGGCCAGTGCACCGCGAGTGGCGCAGCTGGGGCGGCCGATCAGCACGATCCCGCTGAAATGACAGCGGGGCGCGGCATTTTGCAGGCGAACTTTACGGCCTTCAAGGGATTATGACGGGTGACGAAAAATTAACTACAAGTCACCCTGTGACTGATTGTCGCAAGATGGCGAAATAAACTGTTTAAATACAGTTGCTTAAAAGGTTTTGCGGGACGTTGCGCAATTTTTTCATCGTCAACGTGAATAGTCGGTTATTGAACCGTGATAGTCGCTACAAGCCATATCTTTCATGGCTTTGAGCCAATTTTTCTTCATGGCGGTACAGTCTGTTTGAATGCGACATCTACGTATATCTGTAGGTATTTTATTTAGCTGACTACAAGGTCAATAAATAGGTATTAGCCCTGAATATCGGGGCTATAGCGCCGAGATTGCTCGATGAGCCAATCACGAAACGCATGCAGGGACGCGGACTCGACCTTTCGTTCCGGAATCATCAGGTAGTAAGCCTTGTCGCTGCGCAGGATTTGGTGGCTCGCGATAACCAGTTGCTGCTCTTTCAATTCGCGCTGGATCAGGAACGGCGGGATCAGCGCAATGCCCATGTCATGCATCGCCGCCTGGGACAACATTGAGAATAGCTCGTAACGCGGGCCTGTCATGTCGCGGGGGACGTTCAACTGTTGGGCGTTAAACCACTGACGCCAGGCATAAGGGCGCGTTGTCTGCTGCAAAAGGGGCAGGTCGGCCATTTCCTGGGGTGTGAAGTGGGCGCGGTCGCCAAGCAAGCGTGGGCTGCATACGGGGACGGGGTTTTCACCCATGAGTCTGTGGGATTCGGTGCCGGACCAGTCGGCATCGCCGAAATAGATCGCCGCGTCGAACTCGGTGTCGGCAAACAGGAAGGGGCGCGTGCGGTTGGTCAAGTTGACCGTCACTTCCGGGTGCCATTGTTGAAAGTCCTTCAATCGCGGGATCAGCCATTGGGTGCCGAACGTGGGCACGACGGCGAGTTCGATGACATTCGCGCCCTGCTGGCCCATCACTGAAAGAGTGTCGCGTTCCACCGCATCCAGTTGTGTTGCCACCCTGCGGCTATAAGACAGCCCTGCCTCGGTCAGCTTTACCCCGCGTCGCGAGCGCCGAAACAGCTCGACACTTAAAAACTGTTCAAGGCTGGCGATCTGTCGGCAGATCGCACCTTGGGTGATGGAAAGCTCTTGCGCTGCCTTGGTGAAGCTCTCATGGCGGGCCGCTGCTTCAAAGCTGATAAGGGCGATAGTGCTGGGAATCTTTCTGCGCATGTACGTTGTTCTCACATATAAGGCGCGTTTTTGGCCTTTCGAGGCATTTCGGAGTGAGAAATTAGCACAACGCTATGCAGAAACCTCGTTTGCCCTCGGCGGCGCCCCGGCCTAGTCTGCCTGCACGACGTTTTGATTCTTTTCGTGAGGACTTATTCATGGCTGGCAAGGCAAGCTTCAACTGGATCGATCCGCTGCTGCTGGATCAACAGCTCACCGAAGAAGAGCGCATGGTGCGTGACAGCGCCGAGCAGTTTGCTCGGGACAAGTTGGCCCCTCGTGTGCTTGAAGCCTTCCGTCATGAAAAGACCGACCCTGCGATTTTCCGCGAGATGGGTGAGACCGGCCTGCTGGGTGCGATGATTCCCGAGCAATACGGCGGCAGTGGCCTGAACTACGTCAGTTATGGATTGATTGCCCGGGAAGTCGAGCGCGTGGACTCCGGTTATCGCTCGATGATGAGTGTGCAGTCCTCACTGGTCATGGTGCCGATCAATGAGTTCGGTACCGAAGCGCAAAAGCAAAAGTACCTGCCTAAGCTGGCGTCCGGCGAATGGATTGGTTGCTTCGGTCTCACCGAGCCCAACCATGGCTCCGATCCCGGCGCGATGATTACCCGGGCGCGCAAAGTGGATGGTGGTTACAGTCTGACCGGCGCGAAGATGTGGATCACCAACAGCCCGATCGCCGACGTGTTTGTGGTGTGGGGCAAGGACGACGCCGGCGACATACGCGGTTTTGTACTGGAGAAGGGCTGGAAAGGCCTGAGTGCTCCGGCGATTCATGGCAAGGTCGGGCTGCGAGCGTCCATTACAGGCGAAATCGTCATGGATAACGTATTTGTACCCGAAGAGAACATCTTTCCCGACGTGCGTGGCTTGAAAGGTCCTTTTACGTGCCTGAATTCGGCACGCTACGGCATCTCCTGGGGGGCGCTCGGGGCTGCGGAGTTCTGCTGGCATACCGCACGCCAGTACACCCTTGATCGTCAGCAGTTTGGTCGCCCGTTGGCGGCAACGCAGTTGATCCAGAAGAAGCTGGCCGACATGCAGACCGAGATCACGTTGGCGCTGCAAGGCTGCCTGCGGCTGGGTCGGATGAAGGATGAAGGGACGGCGGCGGTCGAGATTACATCGATCATGAAGCGCAACTCATGCGGCAAGTCCCTGGATATCGCGCGCATGGCCCGGGACATGTTGGGTGGCAACGGCATCTCCGACGAGTTTGGGGTGGCGCGTCATCTGGTCAACCTGGAAGTGGTCAACACCTATGAAGGTACGCATGACGTGCATGCCTTGATCCTGGGGCGTGCGCAAACCGGTCTTCAGGCCTTCTATTAATAGGAGCACGGTCATGGGCGCGCTTTCGCATCTGCGGGTACTGGATTTATCGCGAGTACTGGCGGGCCCCTGGTCCGGACAGATACTCGCGGACCTTGGGGCCGAGGTGATCAAGGTCGAAAGGCCGGGCAATGGTGACGACACGCGTGCCTGGGGCCCGCCTTTTCTCAAGGATGCCTATGGCGAGAACACCAGTGAGGCGGCGTACTACCTGTCTGCCAACCGGAATAAGGAATCGGTGACCATCGACTTCACCAAGCCTGAGGGGCAGAAGCTTGTGCGTGATCTGGCGGCCAAGTCGGACATTCTGATCGAGAACTTCAAAGTGGGTGGCCTGGCGGCCTATGGCTTGGATTATGAGTCGCTCAAGGAAATCAATCCGCAGCTGATCTATTGCTCGATCACAGGCTTCGGCCAGACGGGTCCTTATGCGACCCGTGCCGGCTATGACTTCATGATTCAAGGGTTGGGTGGGTTGATGAGCCTCACCGGCCGGCCTGAGGGGGATGAAGGTGCGGGGCCGGTGAAGGTTGGGGTGGCATTGACCGATATTCTCACGGGGCTCTACTCAACCGTGGCTATCCTGGCGGCGCTTGCCCACCGGGATCACGACGGCGGTGGGCAGCATATCGATATGGCGCTGCTGGATGTGCAGGTCGCGTGTCTGGCCAATCAGGCTATGAATTACCTGACCACGGGAGTTTCGCCAAAACGCCTTGGCAATGCGCATCCGAATATCGTGCCCTACCAGGACTTTCCTACGGCTGATGGTGATTTCATCCTGACCGTGGGTAATGACGGGCAGTTTCGCAAGTTCGCCGAAGTGGCCGGGCAGCCACAGTGGGCGGATGATCCGCGGTTCTCTACCAACAAGATGCGGGTTGCCAATCGTGGGGTGCTGGTTCCGTTGATTCGGCAGGCGACCGTGTTCAAGACTACTGCAGAGTGGGTATCGCAGTTGGAGAAGGTCGGTGTGCCGTGTGGGCCGATCAATGATCTGGCGCAGATGTTTGCTGATCCGCAGGTCAAGGCGCGTGGGTTGGCCATAGAACTGCCTCATGCCTTGGCGGGGATGGTGCCTCAGGTTGCCAGCCCCATCAGACTTTCCAAGACGCCTGTGGAGTATCGCAGTGCGCCCCCGTTGTTGGGGGAGCATACGGTTCAGGTGTTGCAAGGTGTGCTGGGGCTGGCGCCGTCGAGCGTGGCAGCTTTAAGAGAGGCTGGAGTTATCTGAACGCTTCCTTCTATATAGGGGAGCTTCGGTCGTTTTCTGATCAATCCTAACTATTTGATAAGAAAACGAAATTAGACGTTGACGGCAGATTCTGGGGGCCTATAATTCGCCCCACTTCCGGCGCCGTCGAAACGGAAAACTCCTTGGTAAACAATGAGTTAAGCAATTTTTGACAGCAGGTCGCTTCAGTTATCGAAGCCAGAAGGAAGTTGAAAAAGAGGTGTTGACAGCAGCGTGTAACGCTGTAGAATTCGCCTCCCGCTTACGAGAGATCGCAAGCGCAAGTGGTTGAAGTTGTTGAAGAATTCTTCGAAAACTTCTGAAAATAACCACTTGACAGCAAATGAGGCTGCTGTAGAATGCGCGCCTCGGTTGAGACGAAACATCTTAACCAACCGCTCTTTAACAACTGAATCAAGCAATTCGTGTGGGTGCTTGTGGAGTCAGACTGATAGTCAACAAGATTATCAGCATCACAAGTTACTCCGCGAGAAATCAAAGATGTAACCAACGATTGCTGAGCCAAGTTTAGGGTTTCTTAAAAACCCAAAGATGTTTGAACTGAAGAGTTTGATCATGGCTCAGATTGAACGCTGGCGGCAGGCCTAACACATGCAAGTCGAGCGGTAGAGAGAAGCTTGCTTCTCTTGAGAGCGGCGGACGGGTGAGTAAAGCCTAGGAATCTGCCTGGTAGTGGGGGATAACGTTCGGAAACGGACGCTAATACCGCATACGTCCTACGGGAGAAAGCAGGGGACCTTCGGGCCTTGCGCTATCAGATGAGCCTAGGTCGGATTAGCTAGTTGGTGAGGTAATGGCTCACCAAGGCGACGATCCGTAACTGGTCTGAGAGGATGATCAGTCACACTGGAACTGAGACACGGTCCAGACTCCTACGGGAGGCAGCAGTGGGGAATATTGGACAATGGGCGAAAGCCTGATCCAGCCATGCCGCGTGTGTGAAGAAGGTCTTCGGATTGTAAAGCACTTTAAGTTGGGAGGAAGGGCAGTTACCTAATACGTGATTGTTTTGACGTTACCGACAGAATAAGCACCGGCTAACTCTGTGCCAGCAGCCGCGGTAATACAGAGGGTGCAAGCGTTAATCGGAATTACTGGGCGTAAAGCGCGCGTAGGTGGTTTGTTAAGTTGGATGTGAAATCCCCGGGCTCAACCTGGGAACTGCATTCAAAACTGACTGACTAGAGTGTGGTAGAGGGTGGTGGAATTTCCTGTGTA
>NZ_CP094352.1 GCF_022807995.1 Pseudomonas orientalis
GTAAACACACTACGGCTTCATCTGAACAGCAAGAAAGGTGGCGCGCATAAGCTGAGTAATCTGAAGTTGTGCGTCCTCACAGGCTTCAAAAAATGCTAGCGGAGCATCTTCTGGACCCTCATCCAAAACATTGGCCATCTCTTGAACCAGCTCCTCTAGCGCCTGAAGGCGCTGCTTGATATCTCCTTTATCCATCAATTTCACCTATTTTTTCTGTTGGCCTGGTAAAACGCCTTCGCTTTTTTTGTCGCCTCAGCGATGTGTTTTTTCAAACGCTTGCGATCTTTGAAAACTGCACCTTCACCGTGCATATCGACCAATTTCATCTGTAGCTCCTGCGCCTGCTTCGACTCATAGAGCGTCGATACGTCTTGCAAGGCCACAAATCCTTCGCAGCTATGATTGCGGGTATTCATCACAATTTGCGTGTTGTCCGAATCAAGGATCTGAAAGCCCATAGCTTGGTAGAGAGCGACTTTGGCCGGTGTGCACGTAAGCTCGACATGAGGATACCGTGCAATCACTTTTTCCATCATCGTTCTGCCAATACCAAGCCCGCGGTGTTGATGATGAACAACCATATACGTTAGCCCGCAGGCGTCTGGATGGCTTGGGACCGGAAGGTAGAGCACATATCCAATAACCGAATGGTCTACACCGTGCGCTGTAATGAGCTCTGTTGGGGCTTCGGGCCGAAGACCGATGCGATCGAGATACGACATAACCTCCCAAGCTAGAAGGTTTTGATACAACCCTAACAGCAAATTAACGGGCACCATGCCTGCAAAGTCGTACCTGTGAAGATCGGCCGTATAAGCGCCCGTCATTGTTGCGACCTGATGCTTAACAGCCTCACTAGGTTGAGTGGTGTGCAGAGAATATGTCGGCATATTTTTCCTTCGTGTCGGAGCTGCACTGGTAAAGCGTTCAGTGAACGTCCCCATGCAAGTCGGAAATATCCTATCAGTCAGTCGGGCGAGTCAGAGTCGCTCGTGGCACGCAACGGTCTCCCAGCCACATTCCTGCCTCCTCACAACACGGTGCTCGTCGTTCCGTTTCACGGGTTGGCAGCTTCAGAAAGCAGGTCAGCACTGGAGTCATCGGTGTTTCCTAGGCCTTACTGCCCGCACACAACACTATGTGTTTCCATGCACTGATTACCCGCTTTTGACTTTTACGCTCTGCACAGCTCACTCTGACCTGTATCTAGTCTTCCTGACGTATATCTGTCTTTCTGAGTTATATCAGTCAT
The DNA here is from genome assembly GCF_022807995.1 of Pseudomonas orientalis. Lineage (NCBI taxonomy): Bacteria > Pseudomonadati > Pseudomonadota > Gammaproteobacteria > Pseudomonadales > Pseudomonadaceae > Pseudomonas > Pseudomonas orientalis. Next base: position 1,253 of record NZ_CP094352.1, read on the forward strand.
CCTACGTATATCTTCAACCTACCTATATGTCACTTACCTAGTATTTAACCAGAGTATAGGACGCCTTTCGCGCACATAGCAGCGATAGCGTCGTCGACTTTGGACCAGTCAAGCGCGACTCCCCTAGCCGTTTCCGGTGTTGCACACCGGTATCTGAGCCGCCAGATACCAACCACTTTCTCTGGATCTGATGGCAGATAAAACCAGCAGCCCTCAGGTTCTGAGCGATCGTTATCCTTGTGCACGTAAAATCCAACGCCAAGGCCAGGTGCGGCCTCTAGCAGGGACGAGTCAGACCCAACGGCGTGGAAGTCATTAACACGGATTGGAGTCCTCTCACCGTCGATGCTTATGGAGGTTACAACCTCATAAAAAAGGCCCGTACCTTTCAGCAGCTTGAAGGCCTTCCAAAAAACGTCACTATTGCCATTCTCGTCTACCTTACCGCCCATGCTGCCAACTATCTTGCTGATAAATTTTGCTTGGGCTGTGTCGTTGATTGGCTCAGCTGTCACTCGGAACCCTTCACCTTCAGGGCTGACCATATGGTTCCAATGTCGCCATATCTGCTGGTGATCAACTCCGCCGAACATTTCTAGATCGTGCACTGCATAACAGTAAATCAGCAGCATAACGGCGCAGACAACCACTTCATCAGTAGCCCCTTCCTTCAATAAGCGACCAATGCCATCCGCATTGCCTATCCCCCCATCTATCAGCGCGTGAGGGATATTCACAGTTCCCTGGTGGTGCATTGCCCATAGAGCCTGATTGCGTGGCAACCCTGCCGCTGGCTTCTTGATGAGCCCCATGCCGGCTAAGGCGTTAACTATGCCTGTGGCCATAGGCGTTCCACAGCCTGTCAGCACCCTGACTTTCTCCGCACCCGCACCAGTCAGCATGTTAGGGCCACGGCCGTCTAAATCCCTCATGGTCGTATGCCTGGCCAACCCTAAGTACGCCAATAGCAAGCGAGGGTCTTTTTTCGCGTTAGCGATCAGCTCCAGTGCTTCAAGCGATACCGGCGAAAACTGCCCTGGTTTTGTCCCTTTTTTCATTGCCCCCCCTTGGCATTACGCCTTTGGCTGCTAACGATTTTTTGTACTATGACATGAGTACAAAATAAGAATAAAAATTAAGTCCTCATAAATCCCTTTAACTTCGGCGTTCTTAGCGTATTAAAATTCCGTACATTGCAATTATACGGAAAGACAGTAACGATAGAAATATCTATTCTAGATATTCTTGTACAACGACCTATAGGAAACTTAAAATAAAGGTATCTATACCGGCCTGTTTCCAATACTGGGGTACAAGAATGGAAAATCGCGAGCAATTGATAAAGGATCAAAAAACATCCAAAAGAGTGATACTTTTTTTTGTTTTATTCTCAACCATCGGTTTAATATTTGGGTGGCCATTCGCAACGCCTTACGTATTCGTCATGCTGAAGTACAAAACGTTTTGGGCAGTGATGACGTTAGGAATTGTCGGGTGCGCATTCGCAGCAGATGGCAATCTCTGGTTGCTCCGAAACCCAGGGAAATCACCACGCGATTATTACCAGCGGAAGCATTGGTGGCTTCATGTCTTTAACTGGGAAATTAAACAGGGATCCCCAGAAACGGAGGCCGCAGACAAGTGAAACTATCCAGACCGCTTTCCTGTATTGCCTTTATTTTTTCCTGTGTTGTTGTGTTGCCTGTGTTTGCGGAAACCACAACAATCGGTGAAATAACTGCCGCATCCAAAAAAACTGGCGATTTGTCCCGCCAAGCTCTTACAACTATCTATGGCGACGTGGTTAACAACCCTCTTGCCTCCAGCGAGGCTGGCGGTGTAGATACTATTCTAGCCAGCATATTTCAAGTACTTAACGGCGCTCTCCTGGTCGTTGGGTCACTATGGGCCTGCTATATCATCTTTCGGAAGTTAACTCGCACGGCTCACGATGGCGCTGTGTTCGACAAGCAAAATACAACGGTCTGGGGACCTGTACGAATAGTGTGGGGGTTGGTTTCTTTAGTACCTACCGCAAACGGGTGGTCTCTTTCGCAACTGCTTATGCTTTGGTCCGCATCTACTATGGGCATAGGTATTGCCAATTTAAGTACAGATGCCGCCATTAGTGCCTTTGAAGATGGGAAAGGAATGGTGGTGCAACCGGCCATGCCCAGCACCCTCCAGCTTGCCCATAATCTGTTTGAGGCCAATATCTGCATGCACGGCATAAACGCCGGTCTCGCCGAGGCTGCTGCACAAGGCGGACTTGTCACACAAGGCGGCTACGTCCAGCAGGTGCCGACGAGCTCCGGTTTCACCCTAAAAAACAAAAGCTTCATATGTGGTGGAGCCGATATCAATGCGGATCTCGAAGCCCAGTCATCATCGACAAACTGGTTTTCCACCACGATTGATACCTCACAAATCCGTAAGGCGCATCTCGACGCTTTGGTGGCAATGCAAAATACGATCACCAAATCCGCTCTCAAATTCGTTAATGAAGTTGTTCAGAAAAAGAATGGTGCTGGAGATATTTCGGATGTCGAAGGGGGGATCCAGTCCGCCGCTCAGGCTTACGAAATCACCGTTAACCAAAGCGTCGGTACTAAGCAGGGAGATATTGAAGCGCTCGCAAATCAGATGAGCACGAGCATCACAGAGGCAGGGTGGTGGTCACTAGGCGCCTGGTATCAAACATTTGCCCAAGCCAATACGAAACTGACTGATGCCGTTGCCGCCAAAGCTGGCTCATACGGCCCTTCATCGGGTGGAGACCCTGCTGTCGTCAATCTTTATCAAAGCGCGATGGACGCCTACGCGGTGCAAAAGAGTACAAACACCAATGCAAATCCTTTGGGCGCAAACGGTTCTCAGGGAACCGAAACAAGCAAAGTGATGAGCCACCTTTTTGCTCCGATGCAGAAAATAACAACTTCACTGGTAACGGACGTTAACTTCAATGGAGAGCAAGGCGGTCAGCTTAACCCGCTCATCAAGATGAAGAACCTTGGTGACACTCTCATGGGAACAGCCGAAGTTGCCGTAGCCACATACGGCGGTTTAAAAGCTTTGGAAAGAGTTACCGATGGCAACAGCGCTGTAGGGCTAACGACAAAGTTTGTAAATTTCTTCTCAGGAGGATTGGATGCTGGTAAAGGTTTACTTGATGCAATGTCCCCATTTATCATAATGGCGATATTCGCATTATTTCTGCTAGGCGCGACTTTATCAATATACCTACCAATGACACCTTTCATCATTTGGTTCGGTGCAGCAATTAATTGGCTTGTTGTCGTTGGAGAAGCAATCATTGCAGCACCGCTTTGGGCTTTTACCCATCTTGGCGGTGAAGGTGACGGTATGGGCCAGAGAACGGCGCACGGTTATCTATTTCTCTTGAATTGCATGTTTCGACCTACATTGATGGTAGTCGGATTTTTCTTGGGCGGAGCTATTGTGGTTGCGGGCGGCACGCTACTAAACAACCTATTTGGAATAGCCATTGCAAATGTTCAGTACGACTCCATGACAGGAATTTTCAGCGCTCTGTTCTTTGTCGCGGTTTATTGCTCTATGTGTTTGAACTTAATCCATAGCAGTTTCAACCTGATTTTTATCGTACCAGATCAGGTCATAAACTGGGTAGGTGGTCAGGTATCCGCTACTGTAGGTCGGGACGACAATGACCGTACACGGCAGGCCATCTCGGTTTTCGCTGGAAAGCTAGAGCACATGGCACCTAAGTCTGGCATGCCAGGTAGAAAGCCGGGCAATAGCAAACCTAGCGGTGGAGATGGCATTCATGGTTAATGTGCTAATTAATTATATTGTTCACGGGAGTTAATTATGCTTTATTTAATTACGACTATTCATTGGCTAGGTAATATTTTAAGCCTAATCATAATATGGGTAGCAATCGCAATTATTTATAATAGCCACGCCTTATGGCCACTTTGGCTGATCGGCCTAACCTTTGTCTGGATGTTTGGAGGCAACTGGCTCATCAAAAACTTAAAGAGTCGCTACGCGAAGCGACTGCATAAGCTAGTTATGTCAATCGCTCCGGCGGGTTTTTCAGCCAAGGTGCAGATTTCTGATGAAGCGGGCCGCCGCTACGTGGGAATAGACCCAAAAGCAGGCACGGCAGTCTTGATCGACGAGTACAACGGTATCCGCAAAGCCATGCCACTCTCAGAAATCACAGAGTGGGCCACCGACATAACCTCAGGGAAGCACTTCCAGCACGTCATATTGCGATTTAGAAATTATGACTATCCATCAATAACCATACCCGTGCGATCGCACGATATGGAACGCATCACATCGCAGCTGATTACCGCAATGGGATAAAAAAACCGGGCTTAAAGCCCGGTTTTTTTATCCCAGTTGAGTGGGGATTTCGTTCAGTACAAGGATTTCGTGTTCAGCCATCCCAGATCGACGCTGTTCCAAGGCAGATTCTGACGTTAGCATCGAGTGCTCCAGCTGCTGCTGTTCGAACAAACGCCCCAAGAGAGCTACCTCACCCTCAGATTCCAGAGATCGAAGCTGTGCTGGGCTCTCAAGAGCCCAGCGGTCCAGAATTCTCCAAGCGCAGAGGTGAAAGGCTGGTAATCCGCGTACCGTACTTATCGTCGCAGGCATTAATACCCCACCAGCGATCGACAGCGGTGGTACGGCATTAGTGAACATGCTTGCCTCCGTGTCGACGCAAATAAGAAATCGTTTGATAGTTTGCGCGGAAAAGTCGTTCATGAAAGCCACCACCCCGCATCAGCTCTTCTCGATGCTCGGCTGCAAATCCTAGCCTAGCTAGCTCAATATCATCACCGTAAGCCACAGCCCGATTAGCGGATCTCATCAATGCGTTAGCTTGTTGTAACCGCAGAATGTCAAACCGGTAATCCGGTGCGCGGATAAAATGAATAGCTCCCATGACTAACCTCCATATTTTACAATTTAACGCAATAACTCAGTTACTTACTGAGCCTTACGATTGCCGCTTTCACCTCAACAAGGATCTCTGGATATTCTTTTGAATGCATGCCACCGCTTTCCTTGAACAGGTGTTTTTGCAAACCAGCCAGCCGCCTCAATTCGTTGAGGATGTGACTATAAATTTTGCTTTGAGTACGCCGACCTAAAGCCGCTGCGAGCATGAATTGCCCAGTGCTTTTTCCGCAGTCATCGGCTTTCTCGCGAACTGCCGCTTCTTCATGCTCAAAACACCTAACAAATGGCAACCATTTGGTTCGCCGTTGCTCGTTCATGCTCATAGCCTGGAACTCGGCTGTGTGTCGTTCTTAGAGCGTTCGGCCAGCTCGGCAAGGATCTCAGGCCGCAATACCAAATCTTCTCTGTATGTGGCGCAGCGGGTGAACTCTTTGCCTCTTTTTTTAGATTTCCAACGCGTCCACAAGCGCCACAGATTCCAGCGCTTATCGTCCTTCATCGTCTGTACCCTCTCTGCTGACTGCTGAGCCGTACAACCAAAATGGTTAAAGTGACGTCCTGGATATTGGAAACGATGCGATAGTCTCCAACTCGGTACTTCCAGAGCTCGCCCAGCTCTGAGCCTTTCAGAGCGCTTCCAATACTGTGTGGTTCGCCTTGATTGGTGATACGTCCAACAAGAAATTTCAGAACGTCCTTTGCTGCATCGTCCCCAAGTTCTTTCAGTTCCTTTTCCGCTGCCGGATCAAATTCAATCCGCCAGGTCATAGGACTTGATCACGTCTTGAAGTGAAATCGTTTCGCTACGGTTCTCACGCACCTCTCCCAATCGCTGCTCAGCTAGGTACAGATCCTCTAGGTCATCAATGTGCTCGAGGATGGCTTCCCGGGCATAGAAGGTCTTGGTGCGTCCTGTACGAGCAGCCAATGCTTCTAGGCGCTCCTCTATTTCCGGGGCAAGACGGATAGCTAACATGGGATCCTCCAATGGCTGCTATACAAGTATAGCGTAGCGTTAATAATGTGTGGGACAGCCTATCGCAATAGAGCCGTGTAAATAGCCGCCTTCGGGCTACCAAAGCAGGCGCACAAAAATTGGCTTAGGGGTTTCGGGGCTTGCCCTGAGCAGGGAGGTAGGCAGCGCAAGGGAGTGAAACGACTGCAGCGAGGCCGGTTGTACGTACGCCATTTATGGCGGGAGTACAAACCCTACCCTGTCCTGCTTCCAAAAGCGTGTTTAGTAACAATCTCAGTGAACCTGAAAAAGACATTTCTGAAAGCCATTTACGAACAGCTCGGTACCACGAAAAATGACATACAGGTGAACAATCAGGGAAAAAATACATTTCAACAAAAATGACAAACCTACGGACGTTTGAGGCGAGGAAATTCAACACCATAACGAAAGATAGAGTAAACGATAGAAGCATTACTGCTAAAGTGAGGAGAAGATCATCATCCGTATGAAAAAAAGAAACAAAAAAAATTTAAGACAAAGGTAAATTTGTCGTGATGGATATAAAAAAATCAAATGAGCAGTTACAAAATCTCGAATTGGCAGAGGACTTAATAGATACTGTCTTCGCACTTGCTTCCGAGAAGCTTTATAAAGAAGCTGGAAATGACCAAAAATCAATCTCTCATTGGCATCGCCTGATGACGACAGCGAATAATGATCGACATACGTTGAGGATTGAAAAAAGCAGTGCTGTGAAAGCGATTGTTGAACGCTACAAAGCGTTGTTAATGCAATTAATGCAATCGGAAAATTGATACCGCGAAGGACATCGCAGTACACGTGCCTGGTTCATGGGGAAAATCAAACACCGGGTTGATATCGAAAACCCCAGAAACAACAGCACGACCTGGCAGTCGTGGTAGTTATGATGTACGTGTGCCGGAATGGCTATCAGGGTTTAGCACCTCCACCGAATCCTATGCAAACCCTATAAGAAGAGCTATCACCAGCATGTACAGGCGGTTGAGGAGTGTCTCCGCTCAGCAGGAGTAAAACACTTATAACAATATATAGTTTATTTCTTCTTCGGCATAGTGATTAAATCTCTTTAGTTAATGTCATAAGCTCGCTCCCCTGTAGTTGCTCGGGATGAATTAACGATTTCATCCAAACTCTGCGGGCTCCCCATGATAAGGGAAACTAGCTGCTGACTTATCGAATACTATAATGCTACACCGCGACATTATAATATATTTGAAAAATAAATAACTGCCATCCTTGACTATATATTTGCAAATGGTAAAACATATATAAGGCGCAAAATTTCAAAAATTAATTTGGAGAATACAACATGCCTTAACGGAGATATCTAGTTATGAGAAAATATATAAAACTTGCTGCAAGAATACTGTTATACACCTACATAAGCACCATTTCTGGCGACTCTGCACAGCCGCTAGAGCAAGCAAAACCGGTGATTCCACCACCGCATTTCGAGCTTTGCTTGAAGCCGTCTCACGACTCTTCTGAATGACGTGAGACTGCACAGAACGCGACCCCAGTGGTCGTTTTTCTGACTCACTATCAATACTATAGTATTTGAATGTTCGGTCTCTTTTGAACTTACGCTTGACGCGCAAGCTGCAAGCCCTTCGGTGTTAGCACACCTTCATAGACAGGCCTGAAACAAATGTTACCAGCTGTCATTACAGTGATCGAGTAACAGCTCAAACCTTGATCAAACAATCGTTTCAAACCATCAGCATTAGCTTCTACGAATGCTCGTTCGAGCGTCTGATTCGCTTCATGCAGTTTCAACAGCTCAGCGAGCAAGTTATCCGTCGGCATAATCAACATCCTTCAATGGGCAGTCATGTAAAAGTGCTGCGAAAGGAGTGACAAAATCAAGCGGATTTACGTAAAGATGTATCTGGGGAGCCAGCAGAATTTAGATAAAATCGTACGTTAGGCCATCATTTTCGGTCAGTTTTTAGCAAGATCACAATACTTTTCAACGGCCTACGATTTTTAGACGTCTCCGTTTGAAATGCACCTCAACCGGGCGTCAGGTGGTTCACTCGCGCAACATCAGAGTAGGGCTGTTTTCTGCCCTACCTGACGGTATGACTTCAACCTGACAGGCTAAATGCTTAGCGTACGATTTTTCCGTTTTCCCTATTCACCCCTAGAAGTCCTGCTGTACAGCTGTGCAAACAGAAATGTCGGCGATATACGACAATCCTCAATGGTAAGGGCACCGCATAATTCCTCCCCTACAAAAACCTAGAAAGCCAAAAACCACTTCAAAAATTGGCAGACACAGGCTTTTCAGGGGAAAAGTCGAGCTCTTCAAGCTCAGTGAGTCGCGGAAAACCCGCAGTACAGATAGAAAATGTCGGTGATATACGACGCCTCTTGCAACACGCTGGGTTTCAGGGAGGCTCTGAGCCTAAAGGCTGTTGCGATTCCGTTGCTGCCAAAACCCAATCCTTAATTGACGCATTTTCAGCCTCTGCGTAGGATTGATCACAACCATAACCTCCACGCCTCGGATGGGCTCCGGCCCGTACTGCGCACCAGGGGGTTTCTTTTTGCCTGTAGAAAACAGTCAGCTAGACGCTAATGGTGCACGCCCAGCAGCCACACAACGGGTAGATAAGAGCTTCAACAGCACGCCGGAATCACACCGGAATAGCCTGTGTCCCTTACAAAGAAAGCCCGCAGCCAGGCAAAAACAGTGGCTTGCGTGACATTTACGATGCGTGCAAAAACTCTCCTACGTTTGCGCTGCAACTCCAGCATGCCGGTATCAACCAACGCGCTTGCGTCGGTGCGCATACCCGCACACAGCGTCTTGACCGCAGCGAAACACTCGCACTCGATCTCGGTTAATTCAAACAACGAACAGACGCGTGAACAACCAATCCAGTAACGACCACCGTGAAATCGGGCGCTCTGTATCGAAATCTGGGCGAGCCAGCACATCTATACCCCACGCATTTCAACGGAAAGCGCATCCAAAGGCTATGAGACAAACGATTCTGACAACAGACCAATGCTGGACATGACAGCAAGCAATGGCAGTACGCATGAACATCAGTACAGCACTCCCCGGCACTATGAAGAATCCTCACTTTGAGAGCTCGAAACGACAAGATCAAGAGCGCCCCCAATGGGGGCTGTTACCTGATGTACACCATACGTAACATCCGTAGGAGTGCTAGTGAGGGCTATGCCATGCGAGGGTGTCGAGCCTTGATCTCCGGTAGAACTTGGGGAAAACGTCTTTGACACGGAAGGGGCCAGGAACGAAATGGTCTGCGGCCGGGTGACTTCATTCAATACATGGCCATAGTTGGCCACCGTTTGCCGAGAAACACCTGCGAGGATGGCTATAGCTACCTGGGTGAGCTTTTCCCCGCGTTCCTGGAGTCCTCGACACGCTGCGCGGATTTTCGACTCGGTAGACCTGTGCCGCAGCTCGTGAGTGCGCTTGGCGGCTAGGCTCTGCCGCTCTGCCAGTGGTAACGACTTGTCCAAGGACATTGCACCTCGACAGCACCTAGTGCTGCCCTGGTAACGCGTCCACGTCCACCTGGCTACTGACCTGACCGTTGCCCTCACCGAAGACAGCATCAGATCCTCGGAAAAGCCGTTCCGAGCAAATTTGTTGTGATTATGTGCAAATGCTTCAAGCCGCCGCGAGAACGTGGTCAGGGTCCCGCGCTCGCGCTCTTGGTTGACGATGCTGTAAGCGAAATAACGTAGCTGTTCAAATAGAACGCAGTGCCTGGAATGGGGCAGATCTTCCAACTGGGGCCCCGTTTTCCAGGGCGACACCTGCAGCTCCACATAATCAGCGAGTTCGCCCAGCTCATAGACATGGTTATGCAGTTCAGAGGTCGACCACCATGGATGCCCTGGCGTTTTAGCGACTGGCCCGCTGTTGTAATCCGGGTCAGCCTTTAGGCGCAGCGCAAATGCAGCGTAAACCGCCTTCATGTACTGAATCGGCTTGTCGCGGGCATTTTCGGTCGTACAGACCGGTGGAATGGCATAGAACAGATGCGAGTGGCCGTTGTTCCTGTTCCGCACGATCAGATTCGGCGGAGGAAGGCCTTCGTCATCCCAGGCAAGAGAGTTGGTGTGATCGAGATCGAAGATCAGCCAGGACACCATCCCCCGACGATTGATCTGCATATAGGGATAACGGATCGCGTAGTCGCGTGGACGCACCAGCGTTGCAGTTTTGTTGTCACTGCAACGAGCAAGATAGGGCGCCTCGATGACAACGCGGTTGAGTGCCGTGCCATCTTCAAAGAATCGCCCTGACGGCGCGTATGCCCCCGCTGTAGGCTTGTCTTGCAGGCCGTAACCGCACGGGACATGCGTATCTCGTTTTTTAGAGGTGGAATCCATTTTCCCCGCCATTCGGCGGCAAACCTCTTACGGATAGCATTTTGCAACTTGCAAGAAGCCGCAGTGCTAGCCATAATCAGCTCACCTTGTCGATGAACAGGTTTGCCCCGTCGAAAGAGAAAACCTGTTCTAGTTTGTCCAGAAAGCCCGGTTACCAGCCGGGCTTTCTGGTTTCTGCTATTCCATTAAGCCACTTGCATAGCCTCCACGTGCGTTGTCACTTCTGCAAATCCCACCCTTGCTGCATCGGCATGTACTGATTCAAGGCTTTTGTAAATCTTGCGTCGATCTGATCGGGCAATGGTCATGTAATCCAGCGTTCCATCCGTATGAACAACAATGAGCTCCCACCCGCTTTGCATAGCAGCAGGGGCTACAATGGCAGTTTTAAGGCCACCCTTATTGAACAACTTACGCATCGCTGAAAGATCCACGGCCATCAAGCCCCTCGAATCGTTGTGGTAATAGCTAGTCAAGACTAAGCCTAGATGCATGAAAAAGCAAATTCATGCAGATTATGATTGCGTTAAGTAGAGTTAAATGACGACCCTTGCGCAGGTTTTTGCGTTTTTATGCAGTGAAATAGCTAGCGCGATTGCTACACATCGGGCTGCAAGCTGCTCAATCGTAGGGACCAGGCCACCGCGCTTGGCTGATAAGCGAAGGCCATAGCCGCAGGCGGTTAGCCGGGCATATGCGCTGATTCAGCGTGAACCACCATGATCAAAAATGATCAACGAACCTTGTATAAGCTTGTGGATCATTGCATAATCAGCTTGCGACTTAGTCGTGTACCACAGGGTGGTTACAGGGATCCGAAAGGGTCGCACCCCGTTGCTGCGAAAGCAGTTCGCCGAGCGCGACGCAAGAATGACCTGCCCCGTCGAACGCATGCAATCGACGGCTGAGAATCCCTCCTAGAGAGGGATTCGCCGTTTCTGGGCACCCAGTTTTTTCTCCTCACGTCTTAGGCCGGTTCCGGACTTCTTTAGGGCATTGCCCTTTCGGCTTTTTCTGGGTATCTACTGCTACCTTAAAGATGCTGAACCCCTTTTTGTTGATTGGCACCCCCGGTGAGCCTTCGCCGAGCCGTGCAAAGAACGCGCTGGTGACGTGGATTCGCAACACTCGGTTTTCCCGAAAAATAGCCATGCAGATCTTGAACGGCTCCACCGCCCCGCTTTCGTTGTTCAACACGTCGAGGGTGAAAAAACTTTCGCCTTGTGTCAGGTAGACCGTAGCACCGTCAAGCTTTTCCAACATGCTCCGTAGCTGCTTTGATGCCTCGTAGCGCTCCATACAGATGAACTGGCTCTCGCGACCGTCAGCGTATTTCAGAGGGATATTGTGCTGGGTGTCATCCTTGGTAAAGCAATGCAGACCATAGGTGACGACAAAACTGATCGGATCCCCTTCTTTCTGGAAGACGACTTCATGGGTGTCGAGATGCCCAAGATCATACGAGACTCCGTCATGCACAAATGGCTCCCAATGCTGGATGGAGTCCACATGAAATTTTTTAGGCAAGCCAATCCCTCGGACGCGGTTATTAGATTAATTGGTCAATTTTACCTGAAAAAAACACTGCCATTTGCATCGTCCTGAGTAGCCCTACCCGCGAAGGGCCATTTAACGAACCTCCTCATTATGCGCAGGGCTATTCGGATCTTGGAGTTTTCACCAGAGGTAGTTCGTGTCACGTTGGTGAGCACCAGTTGTACTACTGAACTGTACTGCTTAGGTTCCGCTCCAGCATACAACTGTAGGCGCTGCTTCACCGGAGACGCTACCAAGGTTTTCTTTCTCAGCTCAATCCAAATGGCCACATTGGTCAGGCTGTCTACACCCTATCGGTGCCCCTTCCACTGGTCATGCTAAGCATCTGTCATACAGACCCAACGGCCTCTTTCACAGCTGTGTGTCATTAGTGGCCGAAACTCCAAGCAGTGAAAAAGTCTGAACATTCATAAAGAATTCCATGTTGGATTCCATTTTGGATTCCATGTGGAATCCAATTTGAATTCCTTTAGGAATTCCATGTAGAATTCCTTTAGGAATCTATAAAGGAATTCCTTATAGAATCTATCGTAGTTACCAGATAGAATTCAAACGGAATTCCAAGGGTATCATTTACCCGTCAACCCAACGAGAAGGGCCCCGCTATGCCAGTTATTGTGTTCGTCTCACCTAAAGGCGGTGCTGGCAAAACGACATCATGCCTTGCGTTATCCGAACAAATCGCACGACGCGTTCCTATTACCGTCATTGATGCCGACCCCAACCATCCAATTAAGTCGTGGGCAGAGGGAGGTAATGCGCCGACAAACATGACGATAATTTCGGACGTGACTGATAAGACGATCGGCGAGACGATCGCCGATGCCGCTACGAAAACACCTTTCGTGATTGTTGATCTAGAAGGTACGGCGGCAACTATCGTCGCGTATGCGATTGCAGAGTCGGATTTTGTGGTGGTACCGACGCAGGGCTCGCAGCTAGACGCAGAGCAAGCGAGTAGGGCGTTCGGTTTAATTCGGGCGCATGAACGTGGCATCCAAAAGCATAAACCTGATTACAAACTGCCTTACGCCGTTCTGTTCACAAGAACGTCAGCAGCGATTCAAAGCCGAGATACTCGGCATATCCGCAAAAGCTTTGAAGCAGGGGGCATACCGTTCTTTGAGACTGAATTGAACGAACGAGCCGCGTTCAAGGCTATGTTTTCATACCGCTTGCCGCTTGAAATGCTGCCAACTGACGAAGTTTCCAATGTCGGAAAAGCCATAGAAAACGCCGAAGCATTCGCACGAGAACTCATAGCCAGAATCACCTTAGAGGCTCACCAGGAGAAGATTTCATCATGAGTCGCGTAGATCCGTTGGATAGCTTGAAGGATTTCGAGCCTAAAGCAGCCACCGAACAGAAAACAAAGCAAAGCAAAGCTGAGGTGGAAAAAATGGCGAACCAACATGGCTTTGTAAGCCGACAGCCGGCCACTTCACTTCCCCCGGTCGAACGGGCAAAGCGACGTTACAAAACTGGACGCAATGTTCAGATCAACATCAAAGGTGAGCAGGAGACCAAGGATGAACTGTACCGTATTGCTGACGATATCGATCAACCATTAGGTGAAACACTCAAACGAGCGCTGGCAGCCTTGCGACGCGAATTGGGGGCAGGGCAGGGACCTGTATAACGCGCTAGCAGTGAAAGCGTACGCGCTAAGTTGTGAGCTTGGTCCAGCTGATGCGCTGCTGGTCAACACCAAGCCAGACAGAGCCTCTGTGTAAGACTGAAACTTACGCTGCAGAGCGCTCTTTGACTGTCACTTCAATCTGAAGGCCTGCGCCGGGCAACATCTTCACTAAAGCATCAAGGGAAAATTTATCAATTTTCCCTTTAAGCAGGTCGTTCAGCCTAGGTTGCGTTACCTTCAATCTCAGCGCTGCCTCCTTTTGAGCAAGCTCCCAAGAACGTACCTTTCGGGTGAGTGCCCGCATCAGCGTCGAACGTAACTGCAAATTTTCAGCTTCTTCCGGCGACTCAACCAACGCATCCCAAATATTGGCGTGGCGTTCGTTTGTCATCATGATTACCTCGATTGATGAATTTACTCGATACATACCTCATAGGGTTAGGGCTATCGTAGTGCACCTAATGCTTAACCCCTAGCAGATGCAAGGGGGTGCCAGTCCGTCTTAGCCCTGCGACTTCAATCTTTTTTTCGCAAGATCAATGTCACGCTTTTCCGTCTTTTCAGTGGTTTTCTGAAACGCATGCAGTACCGAAATCACGCCTGCTCGATTCGCCACATAAAACACGCGAAAAGCCCCTTGTTTTGCTCGAATTTTAATCTCGTATACGCCTGGTCCAACAGTTTTCACAGGCTTGAAGTTGGATGGATCATCTCCGTGCTTTACCAAGTCAAGCTGGTAGACCACTCGATCACGAATAACGGGTGGAAAGCTCGCGATATCCTTTTCACTGCTGCCACAAAAATCTACTAACTTCGATACCTCTGCCATTGGTAATACCTTAGTAAGTTTTTGATAAAATTGAGTTTTTTCTCAGTATATGAGTAAGCCATCAGCGTTCCCCAGCTTGGTCACCTGCTTGTTTGAACTGCGGCGGCGCCGCAATCCAGAAAATCTTGCATTCCCCATGGAATGCTCATAGGTCTACAGCGCCTATGATGAATCGCACCGAAAGGTGTAGCTCCAATTTATATCAGAACAAGGATAAGTCAAAGCATTTTTGGTAAAGATTTCCTTTGAAAGGCAATCGACAATCTCAGCACCTTAAAAGTGGTGATAAAATAGGTTATCACCACTTATTGCCGTTTATCGGTTTTAGCAACGGCGGACTGATATAGCGATGATTTTGTGACCGGAAGCTTTGAGAGCGATTGCAGGATAGCCAATGATGAGAACGATATGCAGGAACTGACGAAAAACCATACGAATGATCAGCGTCGGCTCACGGCGGTCGAATTTCAGACGCTGGCCAAGGTTCCAGCCGCGGTCGAGTGGTTTGCCAACCTGGACAACCCTCGAACACGACGTGCTTACCAAAACGACCTGGAAGACTTCTGTAGTTTTATCGGCTTGGCTTCGGCCGATGAATTTCGGGTCGTGACCCGATCGCATGTTTTAGCCTGGCGAGCCCACCTCGAGCATCGCGGTTTGGCCGGAGCCACGATCCGGCGCAAATTGGCCGCGCTGGCCAGCCTCTTTGATCACCTCCTGGAGAACAATGCGATCGCCGGCGGCAATCCAGTGCATGGGGTAAAACGTCCCAGGATAGAAAGCAATGAAGGCAAGACGCCGGCGTTGGGTGACCACCAGGCGAAGGCGCTGCTCGAGGCGCCGGATGAAACAACACTTAAAGGGCAGCGCGACCGGGCGCTATTGGCTGTTCTTCTCTATCACGGACTGCGCCGTGAAGAAGCGGCGCTGCTGCAGGTGAGCGACATTCAGGAGCGCCGCGGTATTCAGCATCTGAAGGTTCACGGCAAGGGCGGCAAGGTGCGATACCTCCCGTTGCACCCGATCGCAGCCGGGCGTATTCATCAGTACCTGGAAAACTCAGAGCATCATCTGGCCGAACGGAAGGTGCCACTGTTCATGCCGCTGCGAGGTAAATTGACCGGCGCCGGTATCACGGCAAACGGCATCTATGCCGTCGTCACGGCCTACGCGAAAAAGGCCGGGATTGAGGTCGACGGCCTTGGGGTTCATGGACTCCGAGCAACGGCAGCCACCAACGCCTTGGAGCATGAAGCCGATATCGCCAAGGTCCAGGCCTGGCTGGGTCATGCCAACATCAGCACGACCAAGATCTACGATCGGCGGGAGAACCGGCCGGAGGATTCACCCACCTATAAAGTGAAGTATTAATTGAAGTGATCGAGGCCTAAGCGGCAGCTCACCCACGCGCACTGCCAAGGATGTGGTGCAACGCTGCCCATGGATGATGACCTTCCACATCGCTGGCTGGACAGGTGTCGGCATGTAGAAAGGGGCTTTCGCAGTCTTCCAGCGCTTGGCTTTCCATGCAGCCAGTGCATACAGCACGTCCGGCAACGATCGACCATCGACCGTTCCGTTCCTCAACACCTCGTTCAGTCTCCACTGTTTCGACTCCTCAGCGTACGTTTGTTAGATGCTGAAGGTAGCGCTGTGCGGGCCGATTTGATACGCCCAAAACCATACCCTTGTTTGAGTTGTAAGCCATGCGCACCAACCAACAAAGCGACGCCTGTTGGTCGGCTTATTAACGGCAGCTTTCGGCCATAAGCAGACCTTCGCCCGCATATTTACGATGCCCTACCGTTCTAATTGGCGTTGCCTCAGAATATCGGTCCACTAGCGGCTGGATGGAACCACCATGCGCATCGTCACAGACTCCCGGCCAAACGAAATCCTCAGGCTGGCGTTACGGGAATACGTCCAAGGTGTACCGTACCTCGGCCCCATTTTTCGTTGAAATGATCCATCAAAGATTTATGAGGCGCGGCGGCTGTATGTTGGCGAAAATATCAGGTGTGTATTCTTCTGGTTTGCGCCACTGACAAAGCCAGTGGCGTAAGCCAGCCTATTAATTATTTGACGTTACGGCTTGGCAACGTGCCAGACTTGGTTGACGCCGTCACCGGTTGTATCCCCTGGCTTGGTATCTTTGACCCAGCTGTAAAGTGGCATGCCTTTGTATGCCCATTGTTTTGTGCCATCGTCTCGAGTGATGACAGAGTAATCATGACCCGCTTTCGCGTCTGCGGATACCGGTAGAGGTGGCCAGTTTGAAGCGCATGGCCCATTGCAGACCGACTTGCCCGAGGTGTCCTTACCGAAGGTATAAAGAGTCATACCTTTTGCGTCTACGAGTACTTTTCCCTTGTCCGTTTCAGCAAGCTTGACTGGCGCATCGGCGAGCGCCAAACCCGACATGCAGCTGGCGGCAACAGCGACGGTGAGAATCATCTTTTTGAACATATGTATTTCCTTTGGTCATTTTTAATTTTTAGAAGACCCACCTGCCTCTGAAACGGCAAGCGATCAGACAATAGACGAGCCACAAACAGGTTAATTCGACTCCATAGAAAAAACGTCCCGATATCATTTTTTGCTGGAATGCTGGGCTCTCCCCCCCCCCGGACCCTGTGCCTTCCTCAATTGAGCAAAGCGACGCTCACGGTCAAGCATCATTGGCTCATCTCAATGAGCGACGGCGATCCATCATCCAGGACTCATCATTTTCACTCATTATTATTCACTTGGTCGTGGAGTATCAGCAGGCCCCCATGAAGGCCTGCGCTGTTCAATCAGTCGGCCTTGAGCGTCGACACCACCTTGTTGCTGGCGAGATCGACTGTGGAGATACTCAAGTCCTCATTGAGGACATACGCCTTCGACTTGTCTTTGGTGAAGACAATGGCCTGGCGGGGTGCCTTCAAACCGGTCACAGTGGTGGTCACTTTCAGCGTTTTGGTGTCGATCACTGAAAGGCTGTTGTCACCGAGGTTACCCGAGTAGACGTGCAGCCCGTCTGGAGTGAGGGCTGCGCCGTAGGGGTCTTTGCCAACAATGACGGTGGTTGTGATGGCGCGTTTTTGAGTGTCGACAACTGCGATGCTGTTACTGCCGCTGTTAGCCGCGTACAGCGTATTGCCGTCCGCCGATATGGAGATGGCGCGCAACTTGTTGAAGCCAGTGATCTCACCTTCAATCGTATTGGTCTTGCTGTCGACCAAGGTAATTTTGTCCCCAAGAAAGTTGGTGACATAGACGGTTTTGCCGTCAGGACTTACTCGGATGCCCTGGCGCGGTTGGGAGAAGCCAGGTACCACAGCTACTGGCCGCTGGTGATCAAGGTCAATGACCGACAGCGTGCTGGCCGCTTCATTGTTGACGTAGAGCAGGCTTCCGTCCTTGCTGAGTGTGGTACCAAAAGCACCTGCGCCCAACGGAATATCTGCGATCACTTTTAAAGTCTTGGTGTCAATCTTGCGCACGACCCCCAAACTGCTGTCGGAGAGGTAGAACACATCGCCAGTTGGCGAAAACACAATATTTCGCGGCGTGACGTAGCCGGTGAGAACCTGGCGAACCTTACCGGTTTTCAAATCATAAACCACTACATCTGGACGCTGACTGTAAGAGACCACCGCCGTCGTTTCATCAGGGCTGACGGCCAGCGAGTTGTTGTGAATATCGCCGTCAAACGTCCAGCGATCTTGCGCGGCCCACGCGCTCATCGATGCGGCCAACGCAACACCCAACGTCAGGGCTGTGACGGTTTTCTTTATCACATTCATCAGAATTTCCTCATAGGGTAAGCAAGGCACCCAGTCGCGCCTTGGCATATACAACTCGTTCATCGCTGCAGGGCAATGAGTTGACTTTATGCGTCGTTGATAAATTCCGGAAACAACTTGTTTTGGTAGCTCTTACCTGTTTTATAAATAGGTCTAGCTACTCCTGGCTCACGAATTGACTGCATTTTTCCCAGAATCGCTCAAGCCCAGGCGAGATGTATTTGTCCCGGTGACGGATCAGAAAAAAACGTCGGGTCAGTGCAGGCAACGCGTGCGGCAGTTCAACCAAGACTTCAGAGGCCAGTAGATCCCGAACGACCCAGCGGGACAGGCAACTGATGCCGATGCCTTGTGCGAGGGTATGCTTGATGGCCTCTGAACTGCCGATCTGGCGCGTTTCGGCGAGATCGTGCAAATGACGCAGCAGCAATTGTTCGACTTCTTCACGGGTACCAGAACCTGGCTCGCGCAGTAGCCATTCAGCGGTACGAAGATCATCAAGTGTGACCTGCTGCTTTAGTGCCAAGGGGTGCCGTTGGCCTGCGGCAATAAGCAACTCATCAATTAGCCAAGGCTCGGCACTGAGTTCGGGCAGGTGGCAAGGCCCCTCGATCAGGCCCATATCAATCTCGAAATCAGCGACTCTTCTTGCGATAGCCATGCTGTTGGCCATGTCGACATCGACCCTCAAATGTGGTGTTGATTGACGTAGCTCACCGAGAATCAATGGCAGAACATAATTGCCTATCGTGGTACTGCATCCTACCCGCAAGCGTGTCTTCAGCCCGGCATGGCCGGGTAAGAAACTGGCCTCTATCTGTTGTGCATTCTCAAGCATCCTTCTGGCTTGAGGCAGTAAGGCATGGCCGTTATCGTTCAGCACTAAACGCTTGCCTACACGGTCGAACAGCCTGGTATCCAAGGCGCTTTCCAACTCGTTCAGTGCGGCGCTGGTTGCAGATTGGGACAGTGACACCGAAATGGCGGCGCTGGTGGTGCTACCGTGCTGCGCGACGGCGCAGAAAATTTGTAGCTGGCGTAGGCTTAGCTTCATGTAATCTACCTTCTTTATAGGTCATATAAACCTATACTATCCGTTTTTACCGCTATTCCCATCAAGCTATACTTCAACCATGTCATATCGAAGGCACACTGAAGCGGGAGCGCGAAAATGAGTGAGACACGACTCGCAGCTATAATGGGCGGCAGCCATCCACTGGCGGCTTTGTCCAATCCACGAGAAGCGATCCGGCAGTTCACACCCAACTGGTTCGCCGCCACGATGGGCACCGGGATTCTGGCGCTGGCTCTGGGCCAACTGCCCTTTGTTGCGCAGTGGCCCAAAGCGTTAGGGGAAGCCTTGTGGTTTTTTAATATCGTGCTGTTTTGCCTGTTTACGCTGATGTACGCGAGCCGTTGGGTATTGTTCTTCGATGAGGCCAAACAGATCTTCGGCCACTCCACTGTATCGATGTTTTTTGGAACTATCCCCATGGGATTGGCGACCATCATCAACGGTTTTCTCCTTTATGGTTTGCCACGCTGGGGGGGTGGGGTAGTCGCTTTAGCCGAAGTGTTGTGGTGGATCGATGTCACCATGGCATTGGCCTGCGGGGTGCTGATCCCGTATATGATGTTTACTCGCCAGCAGCACAGCATTGATCAGATGACAGCGGTATGGCTGCTGCCAGTAGTTGCGGCTGAGGTGGCTGCCGCCAGTGGCGGTCTATTGGCTCCGCACCTCGCTGATGCGAGCGCACAGTTCACCATGCTCATCACCAGCTACGTGCTGTGGGCCTACTCGGTGCCCGTCGCCTTGAGCATACTGGTGATCCTGTTACTGCGCATGGCTCTGCACAAACTACCTCATGAAAGCATGGCAGCATCGAGCTGGCTGTCTTTAGGGCCGATCGGTACCGGGGCTTTGGGGATGTTGCTGCTGGGCAACGATGCTCCAGCAATCTTTGCTGCCCATGGAATGGCAAGCATCGGCGGCGTAGCCGAGGGCATTGGCTTGATCGGTGGTGTGCTGTTCTGGGGGCTGGGATTGTGGTGGATGGTATTGGCGCTGCTAATTACCGGGCGCTACTTCAGGGAGGGCATTCCCTTCAACCTCGGCTGGTGGGGCTTCACCTTTCCGCTGGGAGTGTACGCCGTAACAACCCTCAAATTGGGCTCTATGCTGCACCTCACGTTCTTTAGCTTCTTTGGCGTGGTGCTGGTGTTGATGCTGACTGTCATGTGGATGATCGTCGCGGCTAAAACCCTGGCTGGTGCCTATCGCGGCAACTTGTTCGTCTCGCCGTGTATCCACTCGCTGAGCAAGGCGAGCAAAACCTGAGCCTTTGGCTACTTGATCGACTGTTTGGCGTGACGCAGTGTGGACAAAATGCGCTGCCTAACATTCGGGTGAGTGCAAACGGAAAGGGGGCTTGGGTGTGGCATTTCCAGCAATGAAAAATTAGGGAAGGCGAGCCGAACACGCGGTATGGCTTTCTGGGCAACACGTCCGGCAAACACGATAGTGACGAGATCAGGGAAAAGCGTCAGTAGCGTGATCAGCATCTCGATACCTTCCTCAATTTGCGCTCTGCGGAGCGGACCCTTGGGCTTATCGAGATCTGGTAACCAAGGGTACAAATTCCAAAGGACGGTTTTGTGACGTGCCAGTCCAACCTGCTCAATGAAACCTTTCAGGTTGCGTTGTGCAGGCCCCGGATTGTCTCTTGAGACATACCGTGGAAGACTGACCGTTCGAGCGGGCGATTCCAACAAGATCAATACCCTTGCGAAGACGCCGCCATCCAGTGGATCGAAATACGGTAATGTTCTTTCGCCCGTGGACTGGGCCATTACCCAGCGCGTCAATTCAGCAGTTTTCGGCAGCAGCAAAAAGTCTTCTCTTACCTTAAGAGAAATTTCCTGCTCTGCGCTTTTCTGATTGAGTAACACTACTTGGAAGCCTCCTTCTTCAGGTTATAGGCCGCTACCGATTTACGAATATCTTCCCGCGCTTCGTCTGCGCTCCCCCAGCGGCCCATTTTCACCCACTTACCTGTAACGACCTGCAATCGAAATGGCACCGACCTGCAATCATCGCGTTTTTCGACCGGGATTGATTGCGTCTATCCGGCACTGCGAACCAGCATTGACTGCAAACGAACCTGCATCCAGCCACTTCGACCTGCAATCGAGCGCAACCGACCAGGATTAAATGCGACTGAAAAACCGATGATTTAGCGTCCATCAAACAGTGGTCTTCAGGAGCTGGGCTAAGTGCACATTCTGTTTCGTTACTCCCAAACCCTGTGTTCCAGAGCACCATAGTGGCGGTCACAAGATTCAGTCCTCTACCCCAATAGCGCTTTTGTCTCTTTAGGCTCTAGATTTTGTGAAAGTACTATATCAAAAATGAAAATCAACCCTATTGAGACATAAAAAACGCCTCAGACACGCGTCCCGCAAGGGTGTACTCGAATGAGACAGAAACAGCGTGCGCTCACTCGCAGTCAATTCCGGTTCATGACGGTCGATTGCAGGTCGGATCAGATGAATGCAGGTTCATTCGCAAATAATCTCGGTCTGCTGGCTCGGATAGACGCAATTAATCCCGGTCGAAAAATGCGATGATTGCAGGTCGAGACCATTTCGATTGCAGGCCGCTACACTTACCCGGCTCTAACGCTTTGTAGTTTTCGAAGAAGTGCTGAATCTGTGCGAGGAGTAACGCAGGGAGGTCAGAGCATTCCTTTACATTGCTGTACATAGAGCTGAGTTTTTCATGAGGCACTGCGATTACCTTGGCATCCGCACCAGCTTCGTCCGTCATGTACATCACACCTACTGGGCGACTGCGGATGACAACGCCAGGTGATACCGGGTAAGGGCAAATCACGAGGACGTCCAAAGGATCGCCGTCATCGCTCAAGGTATTTGGAATGAACCCGTAGTTAGCCGGGTAGAACATCGGCGTGCTGAGGAAGCGATCAACGAAGATCTGTCCACTTGGCTTGTCCACCTCGTACTTGATCGGCGAGTGGTTTGCAGGAATCTCGATAACGGTGAAGAAGTCATCGGGGATCGCGTTACCAGCTGGAATATCCGTGTAGCTCATGCTCATATCTCCAAGCGTCTAGGAAAGGCCAATGCCACTGACGTTTTTGCCAACAGCTATACGTGGTTCGTTTTTTTACGGTAACCAGTCCAACAGGTTTACCGGCGATAGGCCGTCAGCGCACGAATGCATCATGTCCTGCATAAAACGCACGGCTGCCAAGATCCTCTTCTATTCGCAGAAACTGATTGTATTTCTCGACCCGCTCCCCCCGGCATGGAGCTCCTGTCTTGAGATGGCCAGTCCCCATCGCGACAGTCAGATCAGCGATGGAGCTGTCCACCGTCTCCCCGCTACGATGAGAAACCATCGCCCCCCAATTTGCCCCATAGGCCATTTCGATGGCGGCTTTGGTCTCAGTCAGCGTTCCGATTTGATTAGGTTTGATCAATACGGCATTGGCGACGTTTTCTGTGATGCCTCGCTGAATCCGTTCGACATTGGTGACAAATAGGTCATCTCCAACCAACTCGATCCGGTCACCCAGAGCTGCATTCAATAGCTTCCAGCCTGACCAATCGTCTTCCGCGAGTCCATCTTCCAGTACCGCAATCGGATACTTGTCGACCCAGGAGGAATAGAGATTAATCAGCTCTTGAGCATCGACCTTACGACCCTCAGAGCGCAGATGGTAAAGGCCGTTTTCATAGAAGCCGCTGGATGCTGGATCGATAGCGATCTCGATCTGAGATCCAGGGGTGTAACCAGCCCTCTCGATTGCCTTGATGATCAGCTCAATGGCGTCTGAGTTTTTCTTGAGTGCCGGCGCAAAGCCGCCCTCATCTCCGACCGCTGTTGAATAGCCGGCGTCCTTAAGCACCGCTTTCAGCTCGTGGTACACCTCGGAGCCCCATCGCAAGGCTTCCTTGAAACTGCCAGCCCCTGTAGGTGCAATCATGAATTCCTGAAAGTCAGGGCCTTGCCAGTTGGCGTGAACACCGCCATTGAGAATATTGAACATCGGGACGGGCATTCTTGCTGCTTGCTCGCCGCCCAGATATTGGAACAAGGGCAAGTTCAGCGCAGAAGCCGCCGCTCTGGCAACGGCGAGGCTCACGCCCAAGATCGCGTTTCCTCCAAGCCTGGATTTATCAGAGGTTCCATCCAGCTTAATCATCAAATGATCAATTTGTTCCTGGTCAATCGCATTCATGCCCCTCAGAGACTCAAGTATTTCGGTATTCACATTGCTAACGGCCTTTAACACTCCCTTGCCGGAGTACCGCTGTGTATCTTTGTCACGCAACTCAACTGCTTCGTGAGCGCCTGTAGAGGCACCGGACGGTACTGAAGCCCGGCCCATGGCGCCGCACTCCAAGGTGACGTCGACTTCAACGGTAGGGTTACCGCGTGAATCGAGAATTTCACGTGCATGAATGGCCTGGATTTGCGTTTTCATTGATCTTCTCCAAGTAACGATTCGGGAGCGTCATTAACCATTTGAATCCGTTGAGAGGCCTCTATGTCGGACGTCAGCTCTCCATGAGTATCCTGAACAGCTGCACTGCCGACACCGCAATTGCGGGAACCAAGAAGCCTCCAATAATTAGTTCAGGAATCTCTCCCACCAAGGGCATGAACTGCCCTCTTTTTGCCATCTGGAAAAGCTCCATCATTTGGTTTGAAGCAACCATTACAGAGCAGCAATACGCCGTCTGGGCTTGTAGCCTGACGCGCCTTTGATTTAGCAGATGAAAGGTCAGCAAGGACACTCCAACGCTTACGATGAAAAGCGCGGCGAACTCATAGACGGATCCTGTGAAAAACCTGCCCATCACAAGCCCGAATACGATGCTCAGCGTCACTGCGCTCATGTGGTCTCCCAATTCTCTAAAATGATTTTGATGAGCCGACGTCGGTGAGCTCCATTTCGCGATCTCATCTTTGGATTGCCAACCGCCATCGCGCTCAATGTTGCTGTGCTCTCAGCTCGTAGCCCGGTACGCAGGTCTGGGCTACGTCGGCCTTGCAGGACTTTTCACTGGGCATACGCATCGTGACTAATGCGCCTTCGAGCGGGGTGACGACGTACCACCCCTCGCTCGAAATCTTTTGATTGTCTGCGATGCCCGCCAGAAAAAGCGACCAAAAAACCAGTCCTACGAGGAGCTGCCTGTTGTCATGAGCCCAGTTAGCGGGGGCTGGCTGTGGACGTAGGTTATAAACTCGGTACATGGCGTTTATCCTTTTTATCGGTTGTCCAACAAGGTGCGTTTTTTAGTTTTTCGCCTGGCCCACTCGACCGTATTCGATGGGCAATTTGATATAGCTCAGTGAAAACGACTCCTTGGCCAATGCCTCCAGCAACCTGTCGCACCCAATTTCATCAGTGGATATAGTCACCGTGACGGGATGGTCGGCACCGCCGAGGAAATGCGCCGTATGCAAATGCCCCAAATGATCTAGCCCCTCTGTACCGCTCACCAACGTCGCACCCAACGCGCCCTCTCGCTTGGCGAACTCGACCAACCACTCTCCCAGTGGAAGGTGCTGGTAGTTGGTACTCTGTTCGGTGAAAAACGTCAGTTGAAAGCCGTTCATAGCTACATCCTCTAATGTCGCGAGTGACCGACGCTTCGGTCGGCCTTACCTCTTCATTTCCGAGCTGTTTTCAAACTGAATTACGACGCGTCAGTGAGCGGTAACTCACATAAGAGAAGAACTGCTCGCACCTTGCGTAACTCGTCAGCGTGGTCGCGCAGGTATGCGCGCAGCTTGTCCTCTGTATCTAGCAATTCCAGACACTGGGGATGACGCATATCGCCAAGCTCCGGGTGATGATGGGAGATGCGATGGCCTGGCAAATAACCTGCAGAAATCGTCTTGAGCATGACCTGCTCAATTCTTGCTTTTTGAGCAACTTTAAGGAGGTGCTGGGCTAGTGCAGGTGCGCTTAGGTGGTGCCAGAAGCTGGTCACGCGAGCCCGGCTAGCGCCAGGAAAATAGAGTTGCAAAGCTGTCAGGCGATCTTGGTGATGTTCAATCATTTCTCTTCCCCCGCAAGAGTCACTTTCCGCTCGCTGGCGGATTCACTTTGAGCATGAAATTGCTTGATATCAGAGAGCCGGATTTCCTCCGGAAGAGGACGGTGATGCTTGCTGTGGCCGACGCGCTGGGCGTGATAGATCCCGGTGTGTCCGGATACGAGGTAACTTGCGATACAGGCAATGGCTGCAAGCGGAGCAATTTCGGGCCCGAAGAGCTCCATGGCCATAACGATGGTTGCCAGTGGCGTATTAGCTGCACCGGCAAAGACGGCGACAAAGCCGATACCAGCCAGCATGCCGAAGGGAAGGTGCAAGAGGGGAGCCAGCGCATTCCCCAAGGTGGCACCGATGTAAAACAGCGGTGTGACTTCGCCGCCCTTGAATCCAGTCCCCAGGGAGACAACGGTGAACACCATCTTTCCAAGCCAGTCCCAAGGGGCCATTGGCATTTGAAAGGATTGGACGATGCTCGGAATGCCTAGCCCGATGTACTTATCAACGTCGATGTAATGGTTACTACCGAGCGCCCACACTGCGACTGCGATCAGCAGGCCGCCGGCGAAGGGTCTTAATGGTGAATAGGTGATAAGCCGCTTAACGAAGGCTCCGAGCTTGTGGGTCGCAGTCGCGAATAGCAGGCCGGTAAGGCCAAAGACAATCCCAGCTGCCACCACAGCCATGACGCTCCACAGCTGCACCGGAACCACTTCGCCAATGACGTAATGCGTGTGAACCACGCCCCAGGCTTGCCCCACCTGGTCAGCAACGATTGCCGCAACCACGCAAGGGAAAAGCGCGTCGTAACGCATACGTCCAATGGCCAATACTTCAAGTCCGAATAAAGCCCCGGCAAGAGGGGTGCCGAAGACGGACGCAAAGCCAGCACTGATACCGGCCATGAGAATCACCCGACGGTCTTCGCGGCGCAGACGGAAGACATGCGTCAGTTGATCGGCAAGGGCACCGCCCATTTGCACCGCCGTCCCCTCACGTCCCACAGATGCACCAAAAAGGTGGGAAACCACGGTTCCGATCAGCACCATCGGCACCATGCGCAAAGGCACGATCTTCTTAGGATCATGGATCTCATCGATGATCAGGTTGTTTCCGGCATCAACGGGTTTGCCTATCAAGTGATATGCAAGTCCCACAGCAAAGCCGGCCACTGGCAGGAGCCAGATTACCCAGGGATGGGTTTCTCGCCACTGGGTGGCATGATCCAAAGAAAGCAGGAATAACGCAGAAGCAGAGCCTGCCAAAAGAGCTACAAGACCAGCAAGCGCAAGCCATTTCGCTATATAGGGCAGTAAGTCGAGTTGTTCAGGTCGTCGAAATTTAGACATTTGGCCAGCCACAAAAAATAAGTGGGCCTGACCAAAGAAGGGATTCTAAGCGCGAACGCCTACAGACCTGGTTTGATCAGGTTTCTGTAGGCATCATCAGCTGCTACGGGCGCAGCGGTTTGTTAATGGAGGAATGCCATCTCCAATGCGCCGATCTTAGCTAGGTCTGTCCAAAATGTAAAATCGTGTTTCGGAGTACGAGGCAAGCGAAGGCGTCTTCGAGTCACCGCTTACGAAAGAGGGCCAAACTAGGTGACCTCTGTTCCGACGAAGCCCAGCTCAACTGGGGTTTTTATGTAAAACAACGAGATATCTTCAAGCTCCAATCGCTTGAATAACTGTTCAGATTCGTCCTCGGTAATGGCCATACGAATTTCGGTAGGCTGATCCGCTAGTTCAAAAAAATGCGAGGAATGCAGCCGGCCGGTATGCCCAAAGCCTTCGATACCTGTGGACAGAGTCGCACCCCGCAGTCCCATTTCTTTCGCCAAATCAACGACCCAGTCGCCGAGCATCTTTCCCTGATAGCGACGATTCTGTTGAGTAAAGAAGGTCACCAGAAAAGCTTTCATGTTCCTCTCCTCAGCGCGTGTTGATTATTTGATAGGACAGAAGCCCGGCAGCCGTCATTACCAGCGAGCCCACGACGTGTAGTGAAACTGAGCCTAGCGCCCAGGGCAGCCTACCCATCACGACCAATACAGCCGCCATAGCCGGTACAGGCATCCAGGCCCATGCGTTGTTCCAGCTTTCAACGATGCGTGATCTCTTTGCCCCGGCAGCTGTTGCTACCGCTAAGACCAAAGGCAAAGCGATCAGCATCACAAAGGCCTCAACAAATGGGCCTATAGAAATGACCACTGTTGAGTCGTTACCCAGCATGAAGGTCAGGTACACCGGCAGCAGTACAAGCTGCATCAAAAGAAGCAATGGGGTGGCCGCCAGAGTGAGTTTGGAGTCGCCTTTACCGATATGGGTAAAAACCACCACATAGTCGATACAAGGCGTCAGCAAGACCAACAGGGCACCCACCAAAATCGCCGGGTGATTGGTTATCCCCATCGTCAATGCCCAAACCAGCAAGGGGATGGCCACGAAGTTGGCTGTGAGCAGCGCCGCCATGAAACGCTTATTTGCGAGGCCATTACGGAGATCCAAGAACGGGATCTGTAGAAACATGGCGTACATCAGCACTGCGATGGTGGGTGTCACCGTCGACCCTAATGCTTCAGACGCATTGGGGGCGAGCAGGCCTCCGAGGGCCGCGACAATGACCGCGACGAAGTAAATGGGAATCTGGTTAGTCTCTAGCTGTTCTCTGTCCACAAAATGCCCTTCAAGCGCGTGAAATTATTTTCTGAAGACAGGTTAATATCTGTAGCTGCTACAGGTTCAAGAAAATGCTTGGGGAGTTTGCATGTCAGGAATCGGGGCGCTGTCGAAATCAACGGGTTGCCACATTGAAACGATTCGCTACTACGAGAAAATAGGCCTTTTACCTCCCGCCCTGCGGTCGACTGGGCGTCATCGAATCTATACTGAAAAGCATCGATCAAGACTCGTCTTCATCCGGCAGAATCGTGAATTGGGTTTCCCGCTCGAAGATATCCGAGAACTCATCGCGCTCGCAGCAGATGCTGATCGTCCGTGCGCTGACGCGCTTTCGGTGGTCAAGAAGCACCTAGCGGAAGTAGAGTCGAAGGTAGCAAAGCTTCAGCAAATCCGGGTAGAGCTGCTCTCAATGGCAGGTATGTGTGAGTCAACATGCTTAGGTTCGAACACTCCAGACTGCACGATTGTTGAGTCACTTTTTGAACCTGCTGCTGGGGTTCGCTCTGGTTGCTGCTCCTAGACGAGTCAAGAGCATAGGGGGAGCAAGCTGCCATCGAAACCGAATAGCGCGATAGCCTCGACAGGGTGTTTCGAGCGTCCGTCTACACCAAACGGGCTGGTACAAGATGTGTTCGGCAGACGCTTACGACCTGATCAATTCCTGGTGGAATGAAAGGCGTGACGCTGGCCCGGGAAGCCAAGCGCTTTTACCCCACTCCAAAGGTGTCGCTGAAAACTGGTTATTCCGAAAACTCGCTAGAGCCTACGGATGCGGGGGGATTTTGATGTTATCCAAATCTTACGTGCCCATCGATCTGGCTAAGAAGGTGAGGCAAGTGCTGGAGGGGCCCAACGGGGTCAGATGACTATTCGTTCTTGTTCAGTGCAGCCGTCAAAGCCCGCCAGCTTGCTCTAATGGTGCATTGATACACCATGCGAGACTGAGCTGACTACTAAGCGTGCGACCACTGCACCTGGACAATACCGTGCCGCTTGGCGAGTGGCTTGCTAACGATCTGGACCCTGTCTCGGCGATATTTCGGGATCTGCGCTACCCCCGAATCCACTGCAGCCCAGTGCCAGGCCTCAGCATTGCTCAGTATGCGTCCGGGCATCACGCCTTGCGTGATTAGACCGGCTGCCACTTATGCGGCAGCAACTGATCGATCTCACTCGCCCGCTGCGTCGGCAAACGCATGAGGATATCCTTCAAATAGGCATACGGATCATGGCCATTCAGCCGCGCAGACTGGATCAGACTCATGATCGCCGCCGCTCGTTTGCCGCTACGCAGCGATCCAGCGAAGAGCCAGTTTTTGCGTCCCAGCGCCCACGGCCGGATCTGGTTCTCTGCCCAGTTATTGTCAATAGGTACCGCCCCATCACTGAGGTAGCGCGACAGCGCTGCCCAGCGTTTCAGGCTGTAATCCAGTGCTCTGCAAATAGCCGAACCTTCAGGCACGAGGTCGCGCTGGGCGATCATCCAGGTATGCAGTCTATCCATCACCGGGACGGCTTTTTCTTGCCGTATTCGGCGCCGTAAATCCGGCTCCAGATCGCGGACTTCGCTCTCGATTTCGTACAGCAACTGGATGTAGCGCAGGGCCTGCTCGGCGAGCATGCTCTTGTTGGTGGCGTGCAATTCGAAGAACTTGCGCCGGGCATGGGCCATGCAGCCGATCTCGGTCACACCGAGTTCGAAACTGGCCTTGTAGCCGCCAAAGTCATCACACACCAGTTTGCCCTTCCAGTCTTGCAGGAAGTTGCGAGCATGTTCTCCGGCGCGGCTGGGGCTGAAGTCATAAACCACCGCTGCCACGTCCGAAAACTGGCTGGTGGCGTAGGCCCAAACATAGGAACGGTGCGTTTTCTTCGAGCCTGGCGCAAGCATCTGCACCGGTGTTTCATCAGCGTGGACGACCTGCTGCCCAAGCACCACATCGCGCAGCGCGTCAACCAAGGGCTGCAACTGCACGCCGGTAATGCCAACCCATTGAGCCAAAGTGGAACGTGGAATCGCCAGGCCCGCTCGACCGAAAATCGACTCTTGGCGGTAAAGCGGCAGGTGGTCGGCAAACTTGGCGATCATGACGTGGGCCAGCAGCCCGGCGGTCGGGATACCCTTGTCGATGACCTGTGCCGGAACGGGTGCCTGGATCAGCGTTTCGCACTCATCGCATACCCACTTGCCACGGACATGGCGTTCGACGGTGAACACGCCGGGCGTGTAGTCCAGCTTCTCGCTGACGTCCTCACCGATGCGCTTGAGGGCGCAGCCGCATGGGCAGTGGGTGTTGTCCGGTTCGTGATGGATCAGCGTGCGTGGAAACTCTGCCGGCAACGCGGTGCGCTTGGGCTTTTGCTTTTTCTCGGTCGCCGCTGGCGCGGTTTGCAAGGCTTGAAGCTCGGCCTCAATCGCCGCGATATCGGTATCGATCAGGTCATCGAGCAAGCTGGCCTGCTCAGGATTCATCTGCTCGCTGCGCTTGGCAAACTTCAAGCGCTTGAGCTGGGCGATTTCGTGGGTCAGCTTCTCGATCACCGTTTGATCGCGGTTGATCTTCTTGCCCATGGTCTCGACCGTCTTGCCCATCGTCTCGACTTGCTGGTCGAGTGTCTCGACACGCTGTATCAACTGCGCCGCCAAAGCGCGCAGTTGTTCAGGGGTCAGGTGATCGAGATTGGGGAGCGAAGTCATGGTGCCGATTTTGCCAGACCAGACTATTCGCGGCGATAGACCGATAGGCTAATGGCAGCCGCTAAAGCAGTGTGATCGCGCCGCCGGAGCCCGCGCGTTGCCATGGCAGGCCCAGCACCAACGCCTGAAGTTGCTCGGTATCCAGTTCCATTTCAGAGCCATGACGAATGCCAGGCCAGTGAAATTTGCCTTGATTCAAGCGGCGAGCAGCCAGCCAGATACCGAAGCCGTCATGCACCAACACTTTCATCCGTGTGGCTCGGCGATTGGCGAACAGATAAGCACAGTGCGGCTTCGCCGCACCGAACACCGCGATCACTCTGGCCAATGCGGTTTCGGTGCCCGCTCGCATGTCCATCGGTTCAGTGGCGAGCCAGATGGAGTCGATGCGGATCATTGAGCGAGCCCACGGATGAATCGGGCGCATCCTTCGGGATCGGAAGTTGGCCACTTTACCGTGAGCGTTTGTTGGCCAAGTGGTAACTCGATGATCGCCAACGCTTCGGTTTTTCGCTGTGGTTCGACTTTCAAAGGAATGAAAGCTGGCAGCGCGATTGTCTGTTGATCACGATAAAGCGGTAGCCAACGGCGCACGACATTAGCGTTGATACCGTGACTCATCGCAATAGCCGCCACGGAAACACCAGGCTGCTGGCACTCGTGGACGACCTGGGCTTTGAAGGATTTTGAATAGGACTTACGTTCACGCATGGCGATCCTGACATTAAGGGTAATTGCGTCCGCTTAAAATTACGCGGACACAATCACCCTTATTGGCCAAGGTCGGAAGGTGTGTTCGCCGGCCCCTTACATTGCTCATGATTTCCGCGCTGACGTAAAAGCTCTTGTCGGCACCATTGTGCACGTACTCGATTCGATAATGAGCGGAGTGTGGCATGGGCAATTCCTTTCCCGGAATGTGACGAAGTTCCCTTATTCGGAAAATCCCCAAGTTCCTAAGTTCCGTCTCTTTGAATCACCTCACCAGCTCCGGCAATGGCGGCATAGTGTTTAGTCCACACTGAGGCCTAAAGGCAAGTGGCGAATCCCCGATCTGTTATCAACCAATCTTCAGGCCATGAAGCTCAATTGCTGTGGAGTCACTCAGATTGCTGACCGGGTGGAGCGACTGGCTCATACCCATGGCAAGACGTGGCACACCTGGCACACCGATCAAGACAAAACACTTCCCCTAGGTGTTCCACAACTGATGATGGGGTTCACAGCTGACGGCCAGGCTGATCCCGCAATGCAGCAACAACGCAACCAACGCTTGGGAATCGTCAAGTCGGCAATCAAAGCTCAACGAGCCGATATTCAGATCCCCAAAGCAGATCCAGGTGCGGATGGATGGCAGCATGGGAAGACAATTCAGATCAACGATCCTACGGGACATCTTCACGGGCCCGCAACGTCACCCACCCCACAAAACACAAACAGCCGATCAACCCAATAGCCAATAGACTGTGCAATCCCTGCAGGCTCACGCTCAGGGAGGACGGTATATCGCCAAGGCACAGTCGACAGTCTAGGTCCGATATCCAAGGACATCGGACGAGTCCGCTGACGTACGTGAATACCTTAAACCTTGAAACGATTGACCAGCTGATTCAGACTAACCGCAAGCTTCGACATCTCGTTGCAAGCGCTTGCAGTCTGGCTTGCACCTGCAGAACTTTGGGAGGCCAGCTCGCGAATGCTAACCAGATTGCGATCGACTTCCCGGGCGACGTGCGCCTGTTCTTCCGAAGCGGTGGCGATGAGAATGTTACGCTCGTTGATGCCCGTAATAGCTGTCGCGATCTGGTCAAGCGAACTGCTGGCATCGCCTGCGACGCTTAGGGATTCTGCAGCCAGTTCTCTGCTGGTGGCCATCGCCTTCACGGCCTGGTCAGAATCGTTCTGAATGGCCTGAATCATCTGCTCAATTTCTTGCGTAGACACTTGCGTGCGGTGAGCGAGGGCTCGAACTTCGTCAGCAACGACTGCGAAGCCTCGGCCTTGTTCACCCGCCCTAGCGGCCTCGATCGCGGCATTGAGCGCAAGCAGATTGGTCTGCTCAGCAATGGCTCTGATCACCTCAACCACTTTGGAAATGTTCTGTGCACGATTGGACAAGCCAGTGATCTGCTCGCTGGTGTCGCGCACGTTGCTCGACAGCTTTTCGATGGACTTAAGCGTCTGCGATACACGCTCCAAACCAACCTCCGTATAGCCCTGACCTTTCCTGGACTCTTCGGAAGCTGATTCGGCATTGCGTGCTACCTCGTCCACTGCAGCGCTCATCTCGGTGACAGCAGTTGCAGCCTGATTTACTTCATCATTCTGCGACACCAGGCCAAGGCTGGATTGCTCAGTCACCGCGGTCATTTCTTCCGAGGCGGCAGCCAGTTGGGATGAGGAGTCAGCGATCTGCATGATCGTGCTTCGAAGGTTCTGCTGCATCGTGGCCAACGCGCTCAAAAGCCTGCCTGCCTCGTCGGTACCGCTTACCTCAACCTCCTTCGTCAGATCGCTTGAGGCAATGCGTTCGGCGACGCTAAGGGCGCTCCCGATGGGCGACGTAATCGTTTTGGTTAGAAGAGTTGCCAAACAAAGAGTCAGGAGCGCGACGAAGATAATCAGGCCGATGACGATGTAAAGACCTGAATCATAAACTTGCGTCGCTTGAACACCGGCAAGCGCAGCGCCTTTGTTATTGAATTGTGTTAATTCCTCGACCTGAGTTTCCATTTGGTTCGTGAGGGGACGTATATCGGTAGCGACGAGTTTGACAATCGAAGCGGTGTCGCCTGCCTTCAACAAAGGTTCCAGCAGATCCAGTTGGCTTGCGTAATCGTCGTAGGACTTTTTCACGGCCAAGAACAACTGTCGCTCCTGGTCACTCGCAATGAGGGTCTCATAGTTATAGACCGCATCCTTCATGGCTTTCCGGTAGGCAGGAAATTTGACGATGGTCTGCTGAACGGTTTGAGGATCGGCAACGGCCCGCTGGGTCTCCAACCGGACGCGAAGGACGGTGGAGTTCATCATCGCGGTTTGCCGAATACTGGGTAGCCAATTCAGTTCGACATCCTTTTCCGTATCGCGAAGCTTGCCCATCTGCAGTATGGCGATGACGCCCAAGACCACGACCAGCAAAATGATGGCCGAAAAAAACAAGGTGGCGCGTGGAGCGAGGTTTATATTTCTGAGCCGCATAGGACTTCCCACTGCAAGATGGCCAGAGGCCTGGTCTTGAAGCTATCGGCTAGAAATCGTGAAGGATTATGGCTGTTCGTCAGCTCGTTGACACCACGTCCCCCGGCGGCGCATGCGTACCATTGTCGGTTATGGCCGTTACTTACCAATGTAAGAAATACGTTATCACCAATTAAAGGATTTGCTTTCGGATGAGCGATTTCACTGCAGTCTTTGAAAAAACCTTTCATGTGCAGAAAACTTGGGCTCGCGCCGGCACCCTGACGCGTGTGTTCGCAGAGATGGCTGAGGCGGCTCACGGCGCTTATCTGAGCGAAATGAAGAACCGCATACCAGAGCCCCGCGGTGGTGGTCATTCCGTGGAAAGAGTTGCACAGGACGACCTGATGACCAAGCTTGGGATCAACAGCATTGTCTTCACGGCAATGGCGTTGGAGGCTGGGATATTTGAATTAGCCGCGATCAATCTGGGAGATGCGACGGCAACGGATGATCTGGATAAGCTCGATCTCAATGCCAAGTGGATTGTGATACCCCAGTTGATCTGCGGCCGAGGACTTGCCAAGACTGGCCCGGCACTAAACAACCTGACGACCTTGATAAAAGCGCGAAATCAGCTGGTACATTACAAGTCTAAGCCTTTCCCTGGGTATCAGCCGGATCCCGAGTCTCCCTCAGGCTGGACTGAGCAATCGATGATGCAAGTGGAAAAGCTGACCAAAGAAATAGCGGCCGATTCCACAAAGTTTGCATCCTACGTGCAAGCTTCGTTTCCCACCCTTGTGCTGGTTTCTTTAGAGCTCGAAGCGCTAATCGGGAACACGGGGCCTTTACCTAGGTTTAACAAAAATAACATGGGTTCGGACACCTCACGGTCTCCCCTGCTCAGCAACCTCATCGGTGATTGTCGAGCCAAGCATC
Source organism: Pseudomonas orientalis (assembly GCF_022807995.1). Lineage (NCBI taxonomy): Bacteria > Pseudomonadati > Pseudomonadota > Gammaproteobacteria > Pseudomonadales > Pseudomonadaceae > Pseudomonas > Pseudomonas orientalis. The sequence continues at coordinate 35,995 of NZ_CP094352.1, forward strand.
GTAATTATCATGGGACGCCATAACATGCTGCCAACCACGAGGAGTTGGAGCCGCCTGACCGCCGCTGAATTTCAACACCTGGCTGCGGTGCCGGCAGCGGTCGAGTGGTTTGCCAATATTGACAATCCCCGCACGCGCCGCGCCTATCAAAACGATCTGGAAGACTTCTGCAGCTTTGTCGGTCTCACCGGTGCCGAGGAGTTCCGTGCGGTCACCCGCGCGCACGTGCTGGCCTGGCGTGCGCAGCTGGAAGGCCGAGGCCTAGCTGGGGCCACCATCCGCCGCAAACTGGCGGCGCTGGCCAGCCTGTTCGATTACCTCCTGGAGAACAACGCGGTCACTGGAGGCAATCCTGTGCATGGCGTGAAACGGCCACGGGTTGAAAGCAACGAGGGCAAGACACCGGCCCTCGGTGATCACCAGGCCAAGCAGCTGCTCGATGCTCCGGACACTGAAACGCTCAAAGGACTGCGTGACCGGGCAATTCTCGCGATACTGCTCTATCACGGCCTACGGCGCGAGGAAGCGGCCCAGTTGATGGTGGCCGACATCCAGGAGCGTCGCGGCATTAAGCACCTGCAAATTCATGGAAAAGGCGGCAAGCTGCGCTTCCTGCCGCTGCACCCGGTCGCCGCCGAACGCATCCATAGCTACCTGGAAATGTCAGGTCATCACTTGGTCGACGCCAAGGCGCCTTTATTCGTGCCATTGCGAGGTCGAAAAACTGACGTCGGAATTACCGCTAATGGCATTTACGCGCTGGTTGGACATTACACCAAAGCCGTCGGCATCAAGGTCGCCGGGCTCGGCGTGCATGGCCTGCGTGCTACGGCGGCGACCAATGCCTTGGAGCATGAGGCGGATATAGCAAAGGTTCAGGTATGGCTTGGACATGCCAATATCAGCACGACCCGCATCTATGATCGCCGGCAGCTGCGACCGGAGGACTCACCAACCTTCAAAGTCCGCTACTGAGATCACCCCAACAAAGACCTCTCTGAAAATTTCAGGGGGGTTAAGCGAATCTCAGGCCCCTCTTCCCACACCCTACACCCTTCAGCACGGCGAGCACATACAGCACGCCGAGTACATTCAGCACACCGAGCACCGAACAATCACTCTAAGCCCATGAAATTAATCATATTTTTTAGGTTATTTTGCGTGATATCGCGCATTACAACTAACTGAACTAGGTTATTTCATGCAATTGAGCTTATTGTATCGTCGATTCACGTGCATAGTAATGCGCGATATACGCGTGTAATGACGGTTTGCCATCGTCGATGAATGCCGGGAAACTGGACCCAACAGAAAACGGAAAGGGCTACACCATGGCCAACGCCAAACAGTCAGCAAAACGCCGCTTAACGATGGCGGAACGTGCGCAGCAACTGATGCTGGTCCACTTCCCCGACATTCCCGAAGCGTTGAAATGGACACGAAAAACCCACGACGGCTTCAGCACGATTCCTCGGACACTGCCCATTGCCATGCAGATTATTGACGCTGATTCGAAGGGACAACCTGCAGGGCACGTGCTGTTTTGTCTCTGGGCGCGTATGCCCGATCATCCCGTCATAACTATCGAGAACCCCAGCACGTTTGCGGCTGAAGCGGGGTTTCTCGGGGAACGTGCCGTGGACACCTGGCGTCGCCGGATGAAGAAGCTCCGGGAGCTGAACTTCATCATGACCAAGCCAGGTGCATCCGGCGAATTTCATTATGTGATGCTCACCAATCCTAACGCTGCGGTCGAGTGGATGCGCAACCACGGCAAGGTACAGGATGGCCTGTATAGCCGCTTCATTGAGCGACTCCCGGAGATCGGTGCCTATGGCGATATAGAGGCACTCCACGCTTACTGGAAGATGCTCAAAGATGCGGAAGATGCAGCAGCAACTGAAGCCGCCAAACAAGCATCGACGATAGCTTCCGCGCCACCTCCGCCGCCAGTTTCACCCACCAAACCCAAGCGTATCAGGAGGACGAAGGCTAATGCATAGGAGAGTAAGGGGCATCGAGTGCCAACCCACCCACCTCGATGCCCTCAAAAATAAAGCCCTGAACCAGCTGAGGGTCGAGTCTTGACTGGTTAGGGCTGTGGTGGTGCAACGTTTAGCTGATAACCGACACGACCTGCAGGAGGCCAAAAATGCAGTTACTGAAGAGAAGAGTCACGGGCATCGAGTGCCAGTCCACCCACCTCGATGCCCTCAAAAATAAAGCCCTGAACCAGCTGAGGGTCGAGTCTTGACTGGTTAGGGCTGTGGTGGTGCAACGTTTAGCTGATAACCGACACGACCTGCAGGAGGCCGAAAATGCAGTTACTGAAGAGAAGAGTCACGGGCATCGAGTGCCAGTCCACCCACCTCGATGCCCTCAAAAATAAAGCCCTAGACCAGCTGAGGGTCGAGTCTTGACTGGTTAGGGCTGTGGTGGTGCATGTGAGACCTGCAGGCCTCGGCCAGCAGTCTAGCAGCGAGCCAGGTTGCTTTGAAAGAACCTGGCTTTTTAGTCCTTAACGG